>JAAYIP010000351.1 GCA_012523435.1 Bacteroidales bacterium
ATCTGCTGCTAAAACCGGATTTTGCACAAACACAGGAATTCTTCGGCGGAGAATTGGCCGTTATCCATCAAGACCAATGCACTAGCTGCGGAATTTGTGAACAAACTTGCCGATTTAATGCAATCAATTCTAATAGTGGGCTTTACATGGTTGATCCACTGAACTGCGAGGGGTGTGGGTACTGCGAAATCACTTGCCCCGAAAAAGCCATCACCATGGAAAAACGGCGATCGGGCGAACTATACCATTCTACAAACCGGATCGGCGGTACAATGGTTCACGCGCGACTGGATATCGGAGCCGAAAATTCCGGGAGGCTGGTTGCCCTTGTAAAGCAAAAAGCAAACGATCTGGCAAAAGAAAATGAACAAGATTGGGTGATTGTGGATGGCTCTCCAGGTATTGGCTGCCCAGTGATCTCTTCCCTTAGCGGGGCCAATTACGTCCTCCTGGTTACCGAACCAAGCCTGTCAGCCCATCACGACCTGAAACGCATACACCAGCTCATCAAGCGGTTTAAAATCAGATCGGGATGTGTCATCAATAAATATGACCTGAATCAGGAAAACACAGCACGGATCAGAGAATTCTTAGCAGATGAACATATTGATTATCTGGCTGATATAGAATTCAACCCACTCTTCCAACAAGCTATGCTGGAAGGGAAAACCATTGTCGAATACCCAAGCAAACTAACTGCCATTCTGAGCGAAGTATGGAATAAAGTCAAAGAAATCAACACATAATAAGAAATCTATATGAAAATCCTTTTTACCTCTACCGGCCAGGATTGGAATTCCCTGATCGATTCTCGTTTTGGAAGAGCCAAATATTTAGCCCTTTTTGATGAGGAGAATGATCAGCTGACCATCATTGATAATTCAGAAGTCGACCAAATGGGTCATGGTGCCGGTACAGCCACCACTCAGAAGCTGGCTAACCTTAACCCCGATGTTCTTATCACTGGCAACGGCCCTGGTGAAAATGCTTCCAATGCGCTTAGACACTTGAAAACCAAAATAGTAACTGGAGCCCACAATCTTACCCTTCGCCAAGCATACGAAAAATACCAAGCTGGCGAGTTGGAGTTGAGGTAACCCGGAAAAGATTGGCGGCCGATTAAAATTCTGCTTTACCGAAGGAGCTTTCTGCCTTTCGCTGGCCGTTGCTGTATTTGTTGATGGTATAAGTTACCCCCAACTCAGCCACCGGACCATTCCGATAAAAGGTATTATCCTGATAAAAAATCTGCACACCGTTGGGGTCGAATACTCTAGTGGCCATTCCACTGCTATTGGATCCCAGGATATCAAGCATTCGGAATGAAAAATTTAGGTTCTCCACCTTTTTCGGGGTATAATTCAGGGCCAGGTTGGTCAGATAAAACGCCTTATCCCTACCCTGGGCTGTGACCGATGCCGAGCGGTAATTGAAATCGGCCGTGAACCTCAGGTATTTGCTAAAAATTAGGGTGGCATTAGCCTTCAGTGTCCAGTTGACACTCGTATTATCTTCCTGATATCCAAAGATATCCCCTTGTACATGATAATTATACACCGATCCGCCAATGAAAAATCTGGCAAACTGTCTAGCAACCAGGTTGGCACTGAGTTCGGCACCAAGAGCTTTTGAATTACCAGCATTGGTAAAACTTCTCACGAGCACCATCTCCTCTTCATAGACCGTGTTCACACGAAATATCGCATTATCAACTGCGCGGTAAAAAGCTGTCAGACCAAACTGCTGATTACCGGCCTTCTTCTCGTATCCGAGCTCCACATTGGTGATATACTCTGGCTTGAGAGCCGGATCGCCAACTTCATACACTTCGTAATGCCGGCGATAGAGAAAAGGAGCCATATTCTTGATGGGCGGCCTGCTGATCCTTCGGCTGGCAGCGAAATTCAGACTGCCTTTCCCAAGGTCATAGGCAGCATGTAGCGACGGAAACCAGACGAGCTGTTGCAGTTCATAACGAGATTCGGTGGGACGATCAAAAATGGTGAAGAAATCCGGATTGCCGATCTCCATTTGCTGATCGGTGTACTCTAAACGGAGTCCGGCCACAAAATTAAATTTACCCCACGACCCTTTATAATCTGCATACCCGGCATAGATCCCCCTCGACAGATCGAGTCCGTTTTCCAGGTTGGTATAACTTCCCATCTGATCATTGGCCAAATCCAGCGTGTCATAGGTAA
>JAAYIP010000352.1 GCA_012523435.1 Bacteroidales bacterium
CTCTCGTGTGCGTTCTGTCACTGTCACCAGCATGATGTTCATGATGCCAATCCCACCCACTAAAAGCGATATGCCAGCAATTCCTGCCAAAAAGATGGTGAAAATATTGGTGATCGAATTAGCAATGCTGAGGATATCTTCCTGATTGGTGAGGGTAAAATCATTGCCCTGTCGTGGATTCAGACGGTGTGAATCCCTCAAAATTGCCTGAGCTTCTTCTATGGCTGCTTTAATCGATTGCGAGTCTTTTGCCTGGAGGATGATGTATTGAACACTTCCGGTCGCCGATTGACGGCTGATTCGAAGCTGCATGGTGGTTATCGGCATATATGCCATCAAGTCCGGGTTGTTAAATTGGGTTGCGCCTTTTGCTTTGGTGACACCAATGACACGGTAGGGGAAGTCGTTAATCCGTATCATCGTTCCTACAACACCACTGCGCTTTCCTGTAAGTCGTTCTGCCATTTCAGGGCCCAATACGACCACAGCCGCACGGGATTCAACATCAGACGGAGAAAAATTTGCACCTTCTTCAATTTCAAGACCGGTGATATCTCCGTATTCCGAATAGCTGCCATACAGCATGTTTTTCTCACTGGCATCTGCCAGCGTAAAAGTTACCTGTTCCATCAGAACTGGTGCGACTCGCTGGATATGCGGAGCACGGCTGCGGTTTGTAAGAGCTTCAGCATCTGCGACTGTAAGAGGTTTAGGAGAGGTGACATTCTCCCCATCCGAGTACTGCATCACGTTAATCACATTGGTACCAATGGATTCGATTTGTCCGAGAATGCTGGATTGAGCGCCTTCACCAATTGAGAGAATCCCGATGACCGCTCCAACGCCGATGATAATGCCTAAAACTGTCAGGAAAGAACGGGTTTTGTTTGCCGAAATGCTCGCCAAAGCTTCTTTTATCACTCGTAAGAACGGCATCAGACCACCTCATCCCCGGCGACTTTTCCATCAAACAGGTTTATCGTCCGTTGTGCCTGGGCGGCAATTCCGGGGTCATGAGTCACAATCACAATGGTTGTATGTTTTTCCCGGTTTAATTTGAGTAATAAATCCATGATTTCCTTACCTGACGTTGAATCAAGGTTGCCTGTAGGTTCATCTGCCAGAATTATCGCCGGTTGGTTAACCAACGCACGAGCGATGGCAACCCGTTGTTGTTGACCGCCGGAAAGCTCGTTAGGCTTGTGTTTCATCCGATCTCCCAAGCCGACCGCCTCAAGAGTTTCCCTGGCTCTTTCATCCATTTTGGAAGTGTCACCGCTGTAGCGAAGAGGCAGCTCTACATTTTCAATCGCGTCAGCCCGCGGAAGCAGATTGTATTTCTGAAAGACAAATCCGATTTTTTTGTTGCGGACCGGCGCAAGTTCATCGTCAACCAGGTTTGAAACAAGCATACCATCCAGGTAGTATTCGCCATCGGTCGGCGAATCGAGACAACCAATCATATTCATCAGTGTTGATTTCCCTGAGCCGCTGGGTCCCATAATCGCCACAAACTCACCCGGATAAATATCCAGGTTAACACCTCTCAAGGCATGCACATCGATCTCTCCGAGTTGGTAGACTTTAGTGAGCTCACGCACCTTGATAACTGGGTCTTTTACCATCAGATTCACCTAAGGCACCATATTTCCGAAGCCAAATCTGTCAATAAGGCTGGTAGGCGGGTTCAGGATGATCAATTCACCTTCCTGGATATCTGCCTCAAGAATTTCAACCATGCGGCTTGAATATCCACCAACCGTCACTGCCACCAGGATAGGATTGTTATTTCTAAGAACGTAGACATAATCCTGCCCATCACGGGCAATGACTGCCTCGAAAGGCACAACCAGTACGTCATGTTTTTCTTCGGTAAGTATCTGAACTCCAGCCGTCATCCCGGGTTTAATACGGTTTCCACTTTCATCCATTTTAATAGTGACCAAATAATTAACCACTCCCGTGGTGCGATCACCCGTCTCGGAAATGGCTGTTACTTCTCCGGTAAAGGTGTCTTCATAATAGGCATCAAA
>JAAYIP010000353.1 GCA_012523435.1 Bacteroidales bacterium
AGGGAGATCAGCTTTGCGGCGCAGAAGGAATCGAACCGCAGATTCCGCAGATTCACACAGATAAATGCAGACCGCGGATCATTCCCTCCCGGTTCATCCGCTCAAAAATAATCTGCGCCCATCTGCGGAATCTGCGGTTCCTCTGGTTCCACCGGTTCCAAGTCTATCTTCAGAGGGTTCGCCATTTTCTCTTCGTTCCCGCCGGAGAGTTGAAGATAAAAACCGACCACTTTGCATTTCTGGGTATTGATTTCGATATGGATAAAAGAGTCTTGCTCAGAAGGTTCCTCACTGCTGTTTAGTTTCCACTCGACCCTGCAATAGGGGAGGTGAACTCCGCCGGGCAATGTATAAGGCCCCTGCAGTTCGGGTGTTTTATCTATTTGCAGCTTCTCTGCATTGCGGTCCAGTTTGCGGATCGTTTCCCGTGCCAGCGCGATTATCTCGTTGATGGTCATACGGGTCTTTCCGAAAAACCCGCTTTGCGAGCGCATCTTCTCCGGTGTCCAGACGGGGAAAAGACTGTGGTCGGCCTCCGCGAAAAAGTAATTATCCGGTGAGCGAAAACTGCTTACATAGCCCGCCTTATCGAACTCAAACCAAAAATGATTTGTCAGCTCCAGTCTCCCGGCGACTTCGCCGCGAACATGAGAGGGTTGAAATCGCTGGATTTGATTCGTGGAAAGGGGAGACTCAAAGGGCAGCTCCAGCCTGTCGGCAAACTCGCTGATACGGGGCAGAATAACGGAGAGCAGCGCGTTGGAGTAGTCCGGAGTCATACGGATAAAAAGCGATTCAAGCGGCAGATCGACCTTTAGCGGAGTCCCCAGTTTCTCGCCGTCCTCCGGTGCCGTGATGATTTGAAGATATTCCACCTTTTTATCCTTGGCGTTAATCCCCAGCCAGGTCGATGGGGCGGAGGAGTCGCCGCTCCAGCCCAGCCAACAATGGGGGATTTCGCCATCCGAGTATTCGATGGTGCCCCTGCTCCAATAGGCCCAGTCCAAATCGGGCTCCTCCGCAGCGTGGGTTATCTCGGGCGGAAACCCCAGGCGGAGAAGAGTCTCGCGTGCCAGGGAATAAATTTCGTTGGTGGTCATCGTCGGCTTGCCCAGATACCGAAGAGGCTCCTCACCACTCCACTGATTCCCGAGCCACTCGGGGGCGGTGAAAGAACTGACATATCCGGCAGGATCGAAAGTAAAACGATATCCGTTTTTTAATTCCAATTCCCCTCCATTCTGGCCCGGGGCCAGACAGGGCCAGAAAGACTTCACATCGTCCGGTTTCAGCGGCTCCTCCCATTCCACTCCCAATTTCCGCGCGAAGGTCGAGATTCTGGGCAGAATGAGGTTCAGGAGCGCATCGGAATAGGCCGGCGTCATTTTTACATAATTCTCCGTTTTCCGGGTCGGGCTATTCGTTGTCGTGCCGCGGGTCCTCTGCAGGAAATAGGCTCGCGTGTCGGCCTTGATATCTATTTTCACCGGCTTTTTGGGCAGAGCTGAATCGGAATACTCCTTAAAACCAATCCCCGCCAGCCTCTTGTTCTGAGTGTCGATAGTCACACTGACCTCCGGCTCAGTCCAAGTCCCCTTCTCATTTCCGTGATACCATTCCACACTGCAATAGGGAACATGTTCTCCGTTTTCCAGATCTAAAGGCCCCTCCATCTTTGGCGGGTTATTCAATGTGGTTATCGGGTAGCCCGATTTGGAGACTGTTTCTAAGGCAAACTCGATTATCTCGTTGGTGGTGAGGGTGCTCTTCCCATAATAAAAGGGAATGTCGTCAAGTTCCTGTATCGCGAACCAGTTTTTTGGCGCGCGGAACGAATCTACAAATCCCTGTTTACTGAAATGAAACCAGGCATTATTGGTCAGAAAAAGGCTTCCCGCCATCTGTCCGGTTACATCGGGAATGAATTTCTGCACCTGCTCCACCGTAATGGGGCGCTCAATCGGCAAATCCAACCTGTCGGCCACCTCCGTAACTTGGGGCAGTATCGCCGTCAGCAAAGCAGCGGCGTATGCCATTGTGATATGATAAAGCTCTTCCATAGTGATGCCTCCGTAAATCAGTCCCCATAATACATGTTAAAAGTATTAACTCCAAGCCCCCAATAACCACACACTTTTAATTTATCCAAGTTAATACCTCCTGTCCCGCTGTGAGTTTTCGCCCTGGTAAGAGCTTCCTTTACTCCGTAGCCGTTTGCCCATTCAAGCGAAAATGCTTGAAGAAAATGCACGTGATACATCTGCACATAAGAGGCGATTTCAGCCATTTGCCTATTGTTCCAGCCGATAAATGCACAAGGAGTTAAAGCCGCATCTGCAAACTCACTTATTTTAACATTTTCCCTGTTTGGTATACCAAAAGATTGTGGTAGTTTTCCAGCAGCGGTTGAACATCCATACAAAAAGACAAAACGATATGCATGTCTTTCTTGGTCACCAGGAAAACCGGTGTGTAACCGATTTGCTATCTCGGATGCAGAAATAAACCTATTTGTATTAGTTCCCGATCCAATTCCGTTTGGGGAGCCGTGCCCAAGATAAAAAAAGTTTCTTGATTCAGGATTGAAAAGTGCATTTCTCAAATTGTTCCAAGCAGTTGTTTGACCTGCAGTATCCTCATTTTCATACGGAATGTGATAAGATTCACCCGATTCACGCCCATCAGGGCGTACGGTAAGCCCCAAAGTTTCACCAAACGTAACAAAACCGTTAGCTGCAATAACTAATGAGTCGCCTCCAATGGAATATTCCCACGCGTTCTGATCAGCTACCACCCACATGCCATTTGATATCCAATTATCCGGATGGCGATAGGAACGTCTCTTTGGGGATTCGATGTGGTTTGTAGATTGCGACAAGAGGAGACTTTGCTGGCCCAAAAAAGAGGGGATTCTTACTACGAAGTCAAAAAAGGTCTCATTAGTATGAACTACATTATTCGGACCAACAAGATCCCAATATCCGTCAATTGTCCCATCATTTGAATAACCGCCAAAGGTTCCGATATAATTAGTGCCATTGCCGTAGACGTCTATTTCCCAATCAATATTTGTGCACCCCAATTGTACTTTTAGAGAAAGCCGATTATACAATTCTCCAAAATAATCCATCCAATCGGGGAATGATATGGGGTTGAAGACATTAACTGTAACAGGTTTCGATTCAGTGTCTCCCCCATCTCCAAGCCCGGTGCTCGGTCTCCATGAGGCAAAAGCTGAAATTTCATGAACTCCATTGCTCATGGAGGTAGTGTCGATTGTGACCTGTAAGGGAGACGAAAATGGAGCTGTCTTTATAGAGTTTCCAATTGGAGTGCCATCTTCTTCCACACATATGGTTGTCAACACGCCATCATCCAATCCCACTTCCAAGGGAATAGTGACAATTCCTGACAGAGTCATTCCATTTGTAATACCAATCAACGAGACCCCGTGACGTACAACACGATAAAGGCGAACATCTGATGAAAAAAAAGCGTTAGTATTGGTTTCAAAGCCACCGGAAGGTATGGGTGGTTCAACGCTGTCCGAAGAACGAATAATACCGTCCCCACTCGACCAGGATTCAGTAAACGGATCAAATAAAAGGAAACCGTTGAAGTTGTAGCCGGGAGGATAAATAAACATAGGAGCAATACTTAATGGATTATCTTTTGGCATAACCCATTGTGCGGATATCGAAGATGTATCAGAGGTTAGAGATCGAAAGGAGAGCAATTCATTCCCTGTAGAGAAGGGGCTCACAGTTGCGCCTTTATCGGGAACTGCTCCTTCATGGATAAAATGCGTTGTGTTTGTACCCTCAGCTCCCGGCATCCAATTGGTTAACGTTTGCCAAGGAGGATTGGAGTTGAGATTTGTGCTATACTGCACAAGATAAAAGTCTGAATCCGTACTGGTCCAGGAGAGAATCGCATTGGTATCTTGAAGAGACATCCGAAGCCCTTCTACAGCTTGAGTATTGACTGCAACTGTCAGAAGTAACGCAATTCCACTGATTTTTTTTAGCGTTTTCATAGAATCTATTCGTTCGTTTTTGATATCCCATGCCCTGGGTGCGAAGGCATCCTGAACAGACGAACAAACGTAATCTATGGAAAACTTGCCCAACCGTTCGCTGTCTGTTGAGCACAACACTTCATCAACTATTTTATCTTGTTTTCATTTTTTGTCAAATTATATTTCAGCGTATTGTCTCAAAAATCTGCGCCCATCTGCGTCATCTGCGGTTAAAACTGCCGGTTACGTGCAGAAGCCGCCGATTCTGGTTTTTATTTAAAAAAGCTGGCCGCTTTCTGTCGGTATTCTTCAGGGGTGGGGAGTCGTTTTTTGTCGGTTTGGAATTCTCGGACCCATTCCTTCATCTCTCTGTAAAAGCGTTCATGGGTCTTATAGACCGGCTGTTTTTCATCCTTGTCATCAATCATCCAGAAGCCGAGCTGGCCCTGCGCATCTTTCTCATTGTCATACATTTGCCAGTAGAGGATGAAGGGGCAACCCCACTCCAGGCCGATGCGCATCACCCAGCGGGCGCGGCGCTCCTGCTCGGCCGGGGTTCGAGTCTGGCGCAGCGGGAACCCGTACTCGCCGATGAAGACACGCCGGCCGGTGAAGCCCTCCTTGCGAGGCAGGTTATTGGCGATGGTATCGAGTGAGCGCTCC
>JAAYIP010000074.1 GCA_012523435.1 Bacteroidales bacterium
AATGCCATCTCGTTGAGTTGCTCCACATCGGCAAGTACCGGTTCAAACTGTAGATTTCCGGTGTCGATTTTGCGATTCACCAGAGCGTCGAAAATATAGGTATCATTCGGGCAGGTGCTAAAACCAAGGGAGATCTTCATAAATAGCAAAATTACAGGTAGTGCGATAATTCCCTAGTCAGGGCATCGATGGCTTCATCCATTTTCCAGCTCAGGCGATCACGTTTCCCAGCCTGGTTGGAAATTGCTCTGATTTGAATAGCAGGTACTTCTATTCTAGCGCAGACATATAAGACTGCTGCACCCTCCATCGTCTCGATATGAGGATTGAACCTATTGATTATTTGATCTTTACGGATATCACTACCAGTAACCAGGTCCACTGTCACAGCCGAAACCTGCTGGAGGTTAAGTTGTGGGTCGGGCGGAACCTCCAGCCATCCATCCCGGAAAGGCGATTCCTGTGGGTCCCATAGGCCTTCATGGAAAATCCAACGAAAAGTGCCATCCTGATCGACACCATAATCGGCGAAGGTATCACGTGTCACCTGAACAACATCACCAGGCTGTAGATTATGAAAAAAGCTTCCGGCAACCCCAGCATGAATGATTCGATCGTACTGATAATTTGTCAGGTGGAGGCTCAAGTTGTACACTGCTGGAAGGGTTCCAACCCCGCAAATAAACAGGAAACAGGAGGAAGAAAGCTCGAACAACTGAGGCACAGCAAGAGACTTAAACCCGTAATTTTCAATTAGTTTCGCTGCTTCAGTACGGGTTGGTATCACCAAGAGTTGCTTCATGAGCCTGAATGATTGAAAACCGAAGATAGGAGATCTAAAGGAAAATTGTTCTTACTTTGTCCCTTCATTTACTATTTTGACTAGTCATTATGATGGAATTCACTCTTGACGACAATAACGGCAACGGTTATCAGAAGATCGAAAAGTTTGACAATGATCGAACCTTTGAAATTGCGGAACATTACCAGCGGATACTGGAGTTACTAGGTGAGAATTCCGGGAGAGAAGGACTCTTAAAGACTCCACTACGGGTAGCCAAAGCGATGCAGTTTTTCACCCATGGTTATCTACAGGATCCTGTCACTATCCTGAAATCAGCGATGTTTAAGGAAGAATATCGCCAGATGGTTTTGGTTAAGAATATCGAGATCTACAGTCTCTGTGAGCATCATCTGCTACCCTTTTTTGGCAAGGCTCATGTAGCCTATATTCCGAATGGTTATGTAACCGGACTGAGTAAAATTGCACGCGTGGTAGAGGCCTATGCGCGGCGTTTACAAATCCAGGAGAGGTTAACCACACAGATCAGAGATTGCATACAGGAAACATTACAACCACTGGGCGTAGCCGTAGTGATTGAGGCCCAGCATATGTGTATGGTGATGAGAGGGATACAAAAGCAGAACTCAGTAACGACCACCTCAGACTTCACCGGTGCTTTCCTACGCACGGCCACCCGGGAAGAGTTCATCCATCTGATCAATGCTAAGCTGCATTAGAGCTCAATACATCTGAGACACCAGTTTTATTTCAATCTCTTAAATATGAAAAAAGCCTTTGTATTTCCCGGTCAGGGGGCTCAGTTTCCGGGCATGGGGAAAGAGCTTTACGAAGCATCGGCCGAAGCCCGGCAACTGTTTTCCCGGGCTGATGAGATTTTAGGATTCGGGATTACCGAGATCATGTTTAATGGCACGGAGGAGGATCTTCGGCAAACCCGGGTAACCCAGCCGGCCATTTTCGTTCATTCGGTTATTCTCGCCACGATTTTGGGAGAACGGTTTGAACCTGATATGGTTGCCGGTCACAGTCTGGGCGAGTTTTCTGCCCTCACAGCTGCAGGCTCACTCAGTTTTGATGACGGGTTGATGTTGGTTTCCAAGCGTGCCATGGCTATGCAGAAAGCCTGTGAAGCTGAGCCGTCCACAATGGCTGCAATCTTAGGACTTGATAATGAGGTTATTGAAAGAGTTTGCCGAGAAATTGACGAGGTAGTTGTTCCGGCCAATTACAATTCGCTGGGGCAAATTGTGATTTCCGGCTCCCATCGGGGTATTGATTTGGCCATTGTCAGACTTCAGGAGCTGGGTGCTAAAAGAGCGCTGAAGCTACAGGTAGGTGGAGCCTTCCATTCACCTCTCATGGAACCGGCCCGCGCAGAGCTGGAGAAAGCCATCAGGGAAGCTCCGGTAAAGGAACCATGCTGTCCTGTTTTTCAAAACGTCGATGCACATCCCTGCATTAACCCGGATAAGATCCGGGAGAACCTGGTTGCTCAGTTGACCAGTCCGGTAAGATGGACCCAGACGGTTCAGAACATGATTGCGGATGGCGCCACGGAGTTTATCGAGGTTGGTCCGGGGACTGTTCTGCAAGGGTTAATCAGGAAGGTTGACCGGACGGTTTCGGCCATCAGTGCTGTGCTGTAACCGACAGTAAATCAAAAAAGAAAGAGGGAGTTGGTAAAACCTGCTCCCTCTTTCTTTAATTGTATCATTTTAGGTTACCTAGACCACACCCTGGTCGAGCATAGCGCTAGCAACTTTCAGGAATCCGGAGATATTCGCACCTTTGACATAATCCACATAGCCATCAGGCCGTTTGCCATGCAGCTGGCACTGCTCGTGGATATTGATCATAATCTGATGCAATTTGGCATCAACTTCCTCACGAGTCCAGCTGATCTTCATGGAGTTCTGTGTCATCTCCAGTCCGGAGGTTGCAACACCGCCGGCATTGGCAGCTTTTCCGGGAGCAAACAGAATCTTAGCATCTTGGAACACAGCGATAGCCTCAGGAGTTGATGGCATATTAGCTGCTTCACAAACACACCAGCAACCATTTTTGACCAGCGTTTCGGCATCCTGTTTGTTCAGTTCATTCTGTGTAGCACAAGGCAGAGCAATATCGCAGGGCACTTCCCATGGGCGTTTGCCAGCATGGAAGGTAGCACCGAACTTGGCAGCATAAGGTTCGACAACGTCGTTATTCGATGCCCGCAGCTCCAGCATATAATCTACCTTTTCACCACTAATTCCATCCGGGTCGTAAACATAACCGTCCGGCCCGGAAATCGTGACAACCTTAGCACCTAATTGGGAAGCTTTTGTAGCGGCACCCCAGGCAACGTTTCCGAAACCTGAAATACAAACGCGCTTACCTTCAAGGGTTTCCCCTTTAGTCTTCAGCATCTCGTTTGCAAAATAGACATTACCAAATCCCGTAGCTTCCGGGCGAACTAAGGAGCCACCCCAGGCACGGCCTTTACCAGTCAACACACCAGTATTTTCGCCAGCCAGTTTCCGATACATCCCATACAAATACCCAATTTCACGGGCGCCAACACCGATATCTCCGGCAGGAACGTCCGTTTCCGGTCCGATCATCTTCCATAACTCCAACATGAAGCTATGGCAGAAACGCATGATCTCACCATCAGATCTACCTTTTGCGTTGAAATCTGAACCACCCTTGGCACCACCCATCGGAAGGGTAGTCAGGGCATTCTTAAAGATCTGCTCAAAACCCAGGAACTTTAAAATACTCAGGTTAACGCTCGGATGAAAGCGAAGGCCGCCTTTATACGGTCCGATAGCGTTGTTGTACTGGACCCGGTATCCAAGGTTAACATGAACCTGACCGTGGTCATCCACCCAAGGAACCTTGAACGTCAGGATACGATCGGGCTCAACCAGCCTCTCGATTATCCCGGCCGACTCAAAATGGGGGTTTTGATTGTAAACCTCCTCGATGGATTCAAGAACTTCCTTGACTGCCTGAATATACTCCACCTCACCGGGGTGTTTCTTTTCAAGCTCGATCAAAATTTTCTCAACGTTCATAAATACTTGCGTTAGTTTGTAATTAGCAAAGGTATCTTTTAAGCCAAATTTGGCACCCAATTTTTATCAGTATTTAGCATGTTTTATTTCAGCTTTACGACTTCTAACCTTTTAAATTTCAACATTTGAAGCACTTTTATCGCTCTGTCCTGCGAACCCCGGACGATAAACAGCTCCTTTGTTCCGGGTGCCATCAATTTTGATCAGCAGGGGCTCCGGAAAGCGAATGTGCCGCAGGTAGTCGTCCTCGAACTCCGCCTCTAATGCATAAAGATACTCCAGGTCATAATAACCATCATGCAAATAGGGATTAATCGTAAAGTACCCGACCCGGAAACAGGTTAGATTTTGAAAAAAATGGGTACCCTGACTAGGCTCAATACGATAGTCGGGCAGCCCTGATTCCACAATGACCCGGGCAGCAGAAATCTGAGACCATTTCACCGGGATTCCCAACCACGGATCACTGGTTCCCCACCGGCCGGGACCAATCAGTATATAGTTTTTACCACTGTTAACAAACCGCTCGTTTAACCGTTCTACCTGCTGGGCAATTGCCCGACTATCTGCTGCTCTAAAACAGCTGGGTTTAACGTACACAATATCCCGTATATTGTTGATCAGGCCATTCCCCAGCGCTGTATTAGCGGTAATGATCGTTTCAGATTCCACGATATCCGGCAAGCTATAGTTCAGAACATCCGTGTTCTCTACCACCGGTCGGATCTGCAAAAAATTAAAAATCTTTGGCGTTCCCGGTGGCACATCCAGATTCACAGCAAATTCGATCTCAATGTGATGATTCATCTCCCTTACTCCTGCCTCCAGCAATTTGTCTAAAATATCAGCCAAAGGAAAAGTCCTGTGCTTCAGTATATTGTTGAGTGTAACCACCTTAAGACCAGGAGTATCATACTGATCGCGAATCATCTGATTGTCACGATCATAAACAGAGGCTACCATCCTCAAAGCCGGATCCTTTTCGGCATCCCGGATACTCAACTTTAAGAGATTAATACCATCATCCACGGAAGCCTGAAAATGGTCCGCTTCCAAATCCAACGCATAAAACTCCCGCTGGGTGTCGCGCAAAGTACTCTCCACCGTTGATAACTGGAGTATCTTGGTTGGGTAGCGAGGCGAGAAGCGTAA
>JAAYIP010000354.1 GCA_012523435.1 Bacteroidales bacterium
CAGTTCCCCTCACCACCATCCCGCCCGGCTCTACCAGTCTCCTGATAATATCCCTCCAGACTTTTAGGTATGTCATAGTGAATCACATAGCGCACATCAGGCTTATCGATCCCCATTCCAAAGGCGATGGTGGCCACGATGACCTCAGCTTCCTCCATCAGGAACATATCCTGATTCCGCGCCCGTGTTGTTCCATCGAGACCGGCATGATACGGCAATGCCTTAATTCCATTCACCACCAGGGTGCTAGCAAGCTCTTCGACCTGCTTACGGCTCAGGCAATAGATGATCCCCGATTTCCCTGCGTTCTCCTTGATATAGCGGATAATCTGTCTCTCGGGCTCAACTTTGGGGCGGATCTCATAGTAGAGATTCTCGCGGTTGAAAGACGATTTGAAAACTGCAGCACCCGGGATGCCCAGATTCTTTTGGATATCGTTTTGCACCTTCGGGGTAGCTGTTGCTGTCAGTGCCATGATCGGAGCACGACCGATCTGTTCGATGATCGGACGGATACGGCGGTACTCAGGCCTAAAATCATGCCCCCATTCAGAGATACAGTGGGCCTCATCGATTGCATAAAATGAGATCGTCACACCCCTAAGAAACTCGGTGTAATCCAGCTTATTAAGCGATTCCGGAGCCACATAAAGCAGTTTAGTACGTGCACTTTTAACATCCTCCAGAACCTTGGTAATCTGCACCTTAGTCAAGGATGAATTCAAAAAGTGAGCAATCCCATCAACAGTGCTAAAACTCCTCATCGAGTCAACCTGGTTCTTCATCAGAGCGATCAACGGGGAAATGACAATCGCTGTACCCGGCATGATCAGCGAAGGTAACTGGTAGCAGAGCGACTTCCCTCCGCCGGTAGGCATCAGGACAAACGAGTCCCCGCCGGCTAAAACGTTCTCGATAACTTTCTCCTGATTATCCTTGAAAGTATCAAACCCAAAATACTTCTTCAGATATAAACTCAATTCTTTTTTTGGGGCATTCATTACTCCAAACTAAAATTCCGGTTTTGACGTTAATAAAAAGACCTCATACAGAAAACCCCGGGTTAATTGACAAAAAGAGGATTACCCGGGAATTTTCTTATTGCTAATTTTGTAGTCTAAATTTAGTAATAATACAGGAGACCAACCCCCTGATTAAAAAAAAAATGACCTCATGCCAGATCATGATGAAATCCTCAAAGTAGCCCGAGACACCCTGATCACTGAAGGAGAAGCACTTCTGGCGGTGAGTACCCATTTAAAAGAATCATTCGTCGGGCTGGTTGAACGAATCAACAACTCAACCGGTCGGATTTATTTGTCGGGCGTCGGGAAAAGTGCACTGGTAGCCCAACGGATTGCCGCTTCGCTGAATTCAATCGGGGTCCCTGCCGCTTTTCTGCATGCTGCAGATGCCATCCATGGCGATCTCGGCTCTTTACAGTCGGGCGACCAGGTCCTGTTTCTTTCCAAATCCGGTAATACCCCCGAAATCAAAGCCCTGGCACCCTATATCCGGTCGCTGGGTTGTCCGGTGCTGGCCATTGTCTCCGACCGGGATTCATTTCTTGAACAGTTTGCCGACTTAACCGTTTTGGCCCCGTTCCACCAGGAAGCCTCTCCCGATAACCTTGTGCCAACTACCAGCACAATCCTGCAATCAGCAATAGGCGATGCCCTGGTGGTCTGCCTGCTGAAAATCCGCGGATACTCCAGGGAAGAGTTTTCTCGCGCCCACCCGGGCGGTATCATCGGGAAAAGGCTAAATCTCAGAGTATCTGATCTATACAAACATAACGAAAAACCTGTTGTGCCCGAAACCGCCACCATTAGGGAGGTCATCGTGGAAATCTCATCCAAGAGACTCGGAGCCACCGCCGTAAGATCTTCCGATGGAGCCGTTACCGGCATCATCACCGATGGTGATCTCCGTCGAATGATGGAAAAATTCGAAGAGATCCGATCAATACGGGCTTCGGATATCATGACCCCCAACCCCAGATGCATCACACCCAAACAAATGGCCGTGGATGCCCTGGAAATGATGAGAGGCGCCGGTATCACCCAACTGCTGGTTATGGAGGAAAAACAATATCTCGGAGTTATTCATATACACGACATCCTGCGGGAAGGAATAAACTAAAACGATGAAGCTATATACCAAAGAGTTGGTGAAAAAATACCGCCAAAGAACCGTCGTCAACCAAGTTTCGGTAGAAGTGGATCAGGGCGAGATCGTCGGACTACTCGGCCCCAACGGCGCCGGAAAAACAACCACCTTCTATATGATCGTCGGCCTGATCCGACCTAACTCAGGCCAGATTTTTCTCGACAAAAACAACATTACCCATGAACCAATGTACCGACGTGCACAGAACGGAATCGGATACTTGGCTCAGGAACCTTCCGTCTTCCGAAATATGACGGTAGAAGACAATATATATTCTGTGTTGGAAATGACTAATATCCCTAAGCCCGAACAACACGAGCGGGCTGAGGGACTGATCCAGGAGTTCGGACTGGAAAAAATCAGAAAAAATCGGGGCATCCAACTCAGCGGTGGAGAACGCCGCCGCACTGAGATCGCCCGCGCTCTGGCTCTAAAACCACTCTTCATCCTCCTCGATGAACCATTTGCCGGAGTGGACCCTATTGCCGTGGAAGATATCCAACATATCGTTTCTAAACTGAAAGAGAAAAATATCGGAGTTATCATCACCGACCATAATGTACACGAAACCCTCTCCATCACCGACCGAGCCTACCTGCTGTTCGAAGGAAGCATCCTGAAATCAGGTAGCGCCGAAGAACTTTCCCAAGATGAACAGGTGAGACGAGTGTACCTCGGACAAAACTTCGAACTGCGACGCTGACTGTCAGTACTCCCACGAAATCAGTTATCAAAAAAAACACTATCTTTGCCGGACTTTTGCGGATGTGTCGTAATTGGTAGCCGAGCCAGACTTAGGATCTGGTGCCGCGAGGCGTGTGGGTTCGAGTCCCTCCATCCGCACATGATTGATTAACAGCAACTTACAAAAATCAATATGAATATCAGCCGAGAAAACATCGACAACCTAACTGCGGTCATTAAAATAGATATTGAACCAACCGACTACCAGGAAATAGTCGAAAAAAAGCTGGAAGATTACCGGAAGAAAGTCAGGATGGACGGATTCCGCCCCGGAAAAGCACCCGCCGGATTGGTTAAAAAAATTTACGGGAAAGCTATACAAATCGATGAAGTTCAGCAACTCCTGGGCGAAAAACTGAACAGCTACATCCATGATAACAACCTCAAAATAATGGGAGAACCTATCCCATCCGAAAATACCCAGCCAATCGACTGGGAAAATGATGAATCGTTTCATTTCCAGTTCGATATAGCTATCTCACCAGAAGTAACACTCAACTTAAATGACGACGATAAGTTCATCGATTATCGGGTACAAATTACCGAAGAGATGATTGATGACCAGGTAACCGACTACACCCAACGCTTTGGATCTGTTGTCCCGGCCGAAGAAATCGCCGAAAATGACGTAGTCCGTGGCGACCTGTGCCAGGTGACTGAAGAGGGAGAATCCGGATGTAATGAGGAACACGATCATGAGCATGACCATGAAAACTCAATTCACGCCCACGGAACCCTAATACACATCAAATCAATCGCTGACGAGGAGATAAAACGTCTTTTTATCGGCAAAAAGGTCAACGATACCGTGGTTTTTAACCCCAACGTGGCCTTCCCAAACGAAACCGACCGAGCCAGCCTGTTGCGGATCGAAAAAGAACAACTGGAAGGAATCGACTCGGATTTCACCTTCACCATCCATGAGATTTCACGGCAGCAACCGGCTGAGGTTAACCAGGAGCTATTCGACAAGTGCTTTGGCAAAGATGCCGCCGATTCGGTTGAGAGTTTCCGGGAACAGATCCGGGAAGACCTCACTCAACGGTTTGACCACGAAGCACACTATCGGTTCCACCTCGATGCAAAAAAACACTTGATGGAAAAAACTGAAGTGCCCCTCCCCGAAGAGTTCCTGAAACGGTGGATGTTGACAACCTCGCAAGATGATAAGCTTACCCGCGAACAGCTCGATCTGGAATTCCCGCTGTTTGCCGAAGACCTCAAATGGCGAATGATTAAAAATGTCGTTGTGGAGGAACAAAAATTTGAAATCACCACAGAAGAACTACGGGAGCAAGCTTACCGTTCTGCACGGACCAGGTACCAACAATACGGCCTGTACGATGTGCCGTTTGAACAAATCATACGCCTGGCCGATGCCCTACTCGAAAACGAGGACGAAAAAAGAAAGATGAGTGAACAGGTGCTCGAGGGGAAAGTGATCAAACACGTAAAAACAGTCGTGAAGCTGGAAGAAAAAGAGATCAGCGTCGAAGATTTTTATAAATTGTTCGACGAAAATTAAAACCTCCGGTCATGAAAGAAAAGAACGAATTTAGAAAATACGCCACCGGTCACATGGGCATCAGTAGCCTGAATCTCGATCGGTACCAATCGCTCTATAATTCTTACATCTCCCCTACGATCATCGAAGAGAGACAACTGAATATAGCCTCTATGGATATCTTCTCCCGCCTGATGATGGACAGAATCATTTTCCTTGGAGCTCCCATTGATGACGATGTCGCAAATATCATCGAAGGCCAGCTGCTCTTCCTGGAGTCAGTCGACCCCGGGAAAGATATCACCATCTATTTTAACACCCCAGGCGGAATGGTTCACGCCGGACTTGGAATATACGACACCATGCAGATGATCCGTCCGGATATTGCCTGCACCTGTACCGGGATGGCCGCATCCATGGGCGCTGTGCTGCTGGCAGGCGGAACCAAAGGGAAACGATCTGCCCTGGAACACTCCCGCGTGATGATCCACCAACCGCTGGGCGGAGCATCCGGTCAAGCTGCTGATATCGAAATCCAAGTTAAGGAGCTTCAAAAACTGAAAAAAGAACTCTACGAAATTCTCTCACTCCATACCGGAAATTCTTACGAAAAAATCGAAAAAGATTCCGACAGAAATTTCTGGATGACAGCCGAAGAAGCAAAAAAATATGGCATGATCGATGAGGTCCTGACGCGAAAAGCCAAAGCATCCAAATAAATGGCCAAAAAAGAATCTTTCTCCTCCAAATGCTCTTTTTGCGGAAGGCAGAAGGAAGATGTTAACCTCTTAATTGCAGGCATCTCCGGCCATATTTGTGATCTGTGCATCGAACAAGCCTATGCAATCATTAAAGAAGAACTGCATCTTCAAAAACCGTTCGATCCGGGCGACGCAACCCTGAAAACCCCTGCAGAGATCAAAAAATTCCTTGACCAATACATCATCGATCAGGACGAAGCTAAAAAAGTCCTCGCCGTTGCAGTGTATAATCATTACAAAAGACTCAGTCAGAATAATGCCGATGACGATGTCGAAATTGAAAAATCAAATATCATCCTGGTAGGGGAAACAGGTACTGGCAAAACACTGTTAGCCAAAACTATAGCTAAGCTTCTACATGTCCCTTTCACTATTGTTGATGCAACGGTCCTGACCGAAGCGGGCTACGTAGGAGAAGATATTGAAAGCCTCCTAACCCGCCTGCTTCAGGCTGCCGATTATGATGTCAAAGCAGCTGAGCGGGGTATCGTCTTCATCGACGAAATCGATAAAATCGCACGAAAAAGCGATAACCCTTCCATCACCCGGGATGTTTCTGGAGAAGGAGTACAACAGGGACTCCTAAAACTCCTCGAAGGATCCGTGGTCAATGTACCACCTCAGGGTGGCCGCAAACATCCGGAACAAAAAATGATCCCGGTCAATACCCGGAATATACTGTTCATCGCCGGAGGTGCCTTCGATGGAATTGAGCGAAAAATTGCCAACCGACTGAATACCACCGTTGTTGGTTACACTGCTCAGCGTTCTGCTGACCATATCGATCGGACTAACTTGATCCAGTATGTGGCTCCACAGGATCTAAAGGCTTTCGGAATGATCCCGGAAATTGTCGGACGCCTGCCTGTTATTGCTCACCTCAACCAACTGAGCAGAGAAGCGCTGCGACAGATCCTGACAGAACCGAAAAACTCCATCATCAAACAATATATCGCCCTGTTTCAAATGGATAATATTAAACTGTCCTTTGATGCGGATGCCCTTGAATATATCGTGGACGTGGCTATCGATTTTAAGCTCGGAGCCCGTGGCCTGCGTACAATCTGCGAGGTGATCATGATGGACATTATGTTCGAAACGCCATCGAAAAAAACCACAGCCGTTAAGATTACCAAAAAGATCGCCGAAACACACCTAAATAGGTTTAATGCAGGCCGGCTAAAAGCCTCTTAATCAGCGCCTTTCATAAATCAAGAAAGAATAAGCGGGATCTCCTTCCGGATGATCTTCCCGAAAACGCTCTTTCCACTCCTCCACAGAAATTTCCGGAAACCAGGTATCTGCATCGTAATCACGATGTACCCTAGTAATATAAAGCTTCTGAGCCAACGGCAGAAACTGGCGGTAAATCGTTCCGCCACCAATAATAAAATTCTCCGAATCCGGATCCATCAGCCTAATGGCCTCAGGTATTGAACCGGCACAAGTGCCACCCTCAAAATAATCCCCGGGTTCATCTGATAATACGATATTCTTCCTACCGGGCAGTGGTTTAACCGGCAGCGACTCCCAGGTTCGCTTACCCATCACCACGGCATG
Source organism: Bacteroidales bacterium (assembly GCA_012523435.1). Classification (GTDB taxonomy): domain Bacteria; phylum Bacteroidota; class Bacteroidia; order Bacteroidales; family UBA12481; genus UBA12481. Next base: position 6,739 of record JAAYIP010000354.1, read on the forward strand.
CCCACGGGTATGCTTCTTGAACCACCTGAAGTCTTCCGGGATATGCCAGAGTAAATTATTGCCTACGCCAATAGCTCCATTGGATGCCACGGCAACAATCAGGGAGATTCTGACGGCTTTCGGACTGGTTGAATGATCGGTCATATCGAAATATCAGCTTTTATGTGTGGATGAGGATGGTAATCGGTTAGCATAAAGTCATCATACTCAAAATCCAGCACCTTTTTCTTATCAGGATTGAGCTCCATTTTCGGGAGAGGACGAGGTTCACGTCCTATTTGCAATCGGGCCTGATCCAGATGGTTAAGGTACAAATGGGCATCGCCGAGGGTATGAATAAACTCGTATGGCTGCAGGCCTGTTTCCCGGGCTACCATCATGAGTAACAGGCTATAGGAGGCGATATTAAAGGGTACACCCAGAAAGATATCAGCACTTCGCTGATACATCTGGCAAGAGAGCTTACCATTGGCCACATAAAACTGAAACAGGATATGACATGGAGGCAGATTCATGTGGTTCAGGTCAGCCACATTCCAGGCACTGACCAAGAGCCGCCTTGAATTAGGGGTTTCCCGGATCGAGCGGATCACTTCGGTGATCTGATCAATACCCTGGCCATCATATCCCGGCCAGGATCTCCATTGGTACCCGTAAATATGCCCCAACTCTCCATCAGCCCCGGCCCACTCATTCCAGATGGACACCCCGTGATCAGTAAGATAACGAAGATTGGTATCCCCCCGCAAAAACCATAACAGTTCGTAAATGATGGACTTCAAGTGAAGCTTTTTGGTGGTAACCACCGGGAACCCTTCCTCCAGATTATACCTCATTTGGTAACCAAACACACTGATCGTTCCCGTTCCGGTACGGTCGTCCTTTCTGACCCCATGATCCAGGGTATGACGCAACAAATCAAGATATTGCTTCATTAAAATCTCCTATTCTTATCCCAATATCATCCCTACCACGGTAGCAGAGAGCATCGAAGCCATCATTCCACCAAGCAGGGCTCTCATTCCAAACTGAGTGAGCCACAAGCGCTTTCCTGGAGCAAGGGCACCGATTCCACCAACCTGAATACCAACTGAGGCGAAGTTCGCAAATCCACAGAGCATATAGGTTGCCATGATGATTGACTTATCCGAGAAGAAAACGCCAGCTTCTTTCATGGCACTCAGGCTGGCATACCCGACAAACTCACTGGCGATGAGCTTTTCGCCGGCGAGCTGACCAACCAGCGTCATATCTTGTGGACAGACTCCCATCACCCACATCAGTGGTGAGAAGAGGTATCCGAGCAAGAACTGCAGGCTCAGCCCAGTATAACGACCATCAGAAACCTCTGCAATCCAAGGATTTATATGAGTCCAGTATCCTACCTTCAGGAACACAAAATTAACTAAGGCGATGAGGGCAAAAAAGACTAAAAGCATGGCAGCAACATTCACAGCCAGTTTAAGACCGTCGGTAGTACCAATAGCTATCGCATCCAACACATTACTCCCGATGGATTCTTTGGGAACTTCTACTTTCCCTTCGACAGCCTCTGTCTGAGGGTATAATATCTTTGAAATGACCACTGCACCCGGGGCAGCCATCACAGAAGCTGCCAGCAGGTGCTTGGCGAAGAGTAATCGCTGACTTGGGTCATCCCCTCCAAGAAACCCGATATACATGGCTAGTACTCCTCCTGCTACAGTTGACATTCCAGC
>JAAYIP010000355.1 GCA_012523435.1 Bacteroidales bacterium
CTTGAAGAGAATCCTGCTCCAATGGCTTAGCCAGGTTGATCAGAGCACAACGGTAGAGGCTATCCACATCGGGATGGCAAGTGTGGTCCCTGACAAATTTCAGCCGCGAAAGATTCGCCATTAATAAAGCCGGTCGTTCACTATTAACAACTTCATTATCAGTATTTTTAAACGCCATATGATATTCAAGCCAGTTGGCATACCACTGTAGAGTTTGCATCCAGGGATTAGCAGAATCGTCCTTTTCATTCTTCACTGCTCGAATAAACTCATCAGCGGAGCCCAGGAGTGTTTCCTGGCACAAAACGGCGGGTTTTACTCTAAAGATTGGGAACTCATGTAGGTTGGTAGAGAAATCTACTGCCCGTTTCACCAGCACATCATACAGCGTAGGCTGGTTCACTGTATCTGCGAGACTTCCGGTGAACAGGTCACTAAATGAACTGACCGGTGTACTGAGGAGTATTTCAGAATCATCGAGCGATTGTGCATAATGACTGAGGATAGTTTGGAAAAACTGTTCCGGGCTCCATTTTTTTAGCATTTCCAAGGATCCAAAAGTCTCTACTGACGATTCCGACTCTGTCGGGTTCTGCATGCTTTCCCATCGGTTAACCGAATAATAACGATAATAGAGCTCTGCCAGCATGCTATTTTTTAGTGCTGCCATCACCGGACGGTTTTCCGGGAGATACCGATGCATTTCCAGCAAGGCTGCTGTTCTTCCATCTTCACTCAATTCCCGCTGGTATTTCATTTGGTAAATCAGAGCTTTAATTTCGTTTGGCTGATCGGCATGCAATCTAGCAACCCGGTAGATCTGGATTACTTCAGCATGAGCACTTCGATAAAGTCCCTGATTTTCAAGCGAATCCACCTTCTTCCAAGCTGTTACCAGATCGCCCTCTTCATTCTTCATGGTGGAACCCGTTGAAATCACCAGTAAGGCCATAACGCCTGCCAGCAGGTAGTGTTTAATTCTCATAGTGTGGTTTATCTTTCTTTTACAATAGCCTTGCCAAGGTTAATCATCATGCAAACACGTATCAATTGAAGCATTCTGTTAACTTTGTCCTAAAACCAAATTACCATGATCAGATCAATGACCGGCTTTGGGAAAGCGGTCAGAGCTTTCAACAGCCACACAGTAAACGTGGAGATCAAGTGTTTGAACAGCAAACAAGCTGATATTTACCTTAAACTACCAGCTATTTACCGGGAAGGAGAAAACGAAGTACGCAACGAACTTGCGCGAACACTCCTACGCGGGAAGATTGAAGCAAATATTTGGCTTGAGACGGAGGGAGTCGATCGAACAGTCACGCTCAATCAGGCTGTGATACTTGACTATCTGGAGCAGATTAACACACTTGGCCAGACTATCCAGATGCCCGGCAACGACGTTTTATTACCCATTGTGATGCGGCTTCCTGATGTGGTTAAGGTAGAAAAACAGGATTTTGATGAAGAGGAGTGGAAGTTGGTTATGGAAACTATTCGCCAGTGCATCAGCGGCGTTGACCATTTCCGTATCCAGGAGGGAGAAGCCATCGGGCGAGACATCCAGAATCACATAAACGTCATCCTGGAACGCCTCGTCAGCATTCGAGCTATTGAAAAAAACCGCATCGACAGAATCCGCGAAAAAATGAGCATTGCCTTAAAGGAGATTGCCGGGCGGATCAAATTAGATGAGAATCGTTTCGAACAGGAACTGATCTACTACATTGAAAAAATTGACATCAACGAAGAGATGGTCAGGCTTCAGAATCATTGCACCTACTTGATAGAAATTCTGGATTCGGAAGAGACACCTGGCAGGAAGATCGGATTCATCTCGCAGGAGATCGGACGCGAAATCAATACCATTGGGTCAAAAGCCAATGATTCTGACATCCAGCGGCTTGTTGTCGAGATGAAAGATGAGCTAGAGAAGATTAAAGAACAGAGTTTAAACGTTTTATAGTGGATTCAATGTGGCCCGAAGAACTCAAAGTAGTTATTCTCTCCGCACCCTCCGGGTCGGGGAAAACAACCATTGCCCGTCACCTCCTTTCTGCAGAATTGGGTCTTGAATTCTCGGTATCCGCCTGTAGCCGCGATAAACGTCCCCGCGAAACGGATGGAAAAGACTACTATTTTCTTTCGATCGAAGAGTTCAAAAAACAAATTGATGCGGGTGGTTTTATTGAATGGGAAGAGGTCTATCAGGGGCATTTTTATGGCACCCTTCGATCTGATATTGAGCGCATTCACAGCCTTGGTCACGCCATTCTTTTCGATGTGGATGTCAAAGGCGGAATCAACCTTAAACGGATTTTCGGAAAGCAGGCTTTAGCTCTATTCATCATGCCACCATCGATCCAAGCCCTGGAACAGCGACTGAAAAACAGGGGTACCGACTCGCCGGAGAAGATCAGCCTTAGGTTAGCCAAAGCTGAATATGAGATGACCTTTGCTTCCGGATTTGATGTCACCATTGTGAACGATCAACTGGAGACGGCGCTACGCGAGGCAGAACAGGTGGTCAGAAATTTCTTACATGGCAGTGAATAAGCCCATCGGCCTTTTTTTCGGGTCCTTTAACCCGATTCATAACGGTCATCTGATGATCGCCAACTGGATGGTAGAATATGCTAATCTTGACCAACTATGGTTTATCGTCAGTCCCCTCAGTCCATTTAAATCGAGCACATCTCTTCTGGCTGATAAACAACGCCTGGAGATGGTCAATCAGGCCATCGGAGAAGATGCACGCTTTAGGGCATCTGATGTGGAGTTCAATCTCCCGCTGCCCTCTTATACCATTGACACGCTGAATCACCTAAAATTACAATATCCTGATTATCAATTTGTTTTGATCATGGGATCGGATCAGTTACCCGACTTTCATCGTTGGAAAAATCCTGATCAGATTTTGGAGCATTATCGTTTGCTGGTCTATCCACGATCATACCGTGGCGCAGGGGAGGTTGATGACGGGCAGCGCGACCCGCTATTGGATCATCCTTCGGTGACGTTGGCAAAGGCTCCGATGATAGAGATATCCTCGACATTTATCCGGAATGCCATTCGGGAGGGTCGGGATGTGCGCCATTTTGTACCCCCTACGGTGTGGAATTATCTTAGCCATCTACCCAAGTCAGACCTATGGGGTTAGGGTTGGCCCCTTGATTTTTATGTTGTGGCGTGGCAATCAGTACTTTCCACTACTCTTTAAAGCGATTAAACCGAATCCCCTTCACCAGCCAGTCGGGTAGGTTCTTCCCAACTGGGCGCTTAGTAAGGTTTACATAGATCCCCAGCTTCTTCAGGATAGGAACCTTGTGGGTTTCAACAAATTCTATGAGGGTACCATCGGGATCTTCGATATAGCTAAAATGGCCTGCTGCCTCACCCATATCGAAGGATTCTCCCATTCGGTTTTGGCTATCGACAGTGAATGGAAATCCCTGATTTACACACTCTTCCTTAAGGTGATGCATTCCTTGAACATCAAAACAGAGGTGGATAAATCCCAGATCGCCCCATAGTCTGTTTTTAAAAATCATCTCCGGCTTCCGGTCGAGAGCCTGGATCAGTTCAATCTGGGTATCTCCAAACAATCGGCTAAACCCACCAGAACGTTTTTTGCTATGACCAAGGAGTACTCTTCTAAACTGCCCTGTTCCTCCCGGCATCAGGTTCAGGTCATCAAAGTGGCCTATTTGGTCATACTCTACCTGGTCATAACCAAGAATGCCGGAATAGAGCTTCAGTGCCCGATCGATATTGCTAGCGCCAATGATGGCACCAGAAGTACCTCCTCCGTGTTTTCGGTCATTATAAAACCAGGAGCTTCCCTCGATCACTTCAAAGAAATTATTAAACGGGTCTTTCACAAAGAAGTGCTCTTTCCCGGCAGGGTTGCAAGATACATCGCCGATGATCTCAGCTCCGTTTTCCTGCAATTCCTGATAGCTATTTCGGACATTCATCGACTTCACTTTGGCGGCGAAGATCCCCAGGTCGCCGATCTGTACTTCAAAAGATGGAGCCAGTGGGATCCGGCCTTTATACTGCCAAATCTCAAAACCACCGCCTCCCTGCAGATTAACAGCCAGGGCAGCGTGTCGCTTACGAGGTTCACCGCCGGTGTAAGGCAACATCAGTTCAGCCACCGCATCATCCTCAAAAACACGGACATCCATGCCGAAATTGTTTTTGTACCAGATCCATGCCTCTTTCAGGTTCTCGACTCCAATTCCGATCTGTTGAATACCGGTAATATTTTTCTCAGCCATGCAAATAAATTAATTAGGGCAAAGATAAGCACCCGGTTTAAACCAGAAATACCCATGGGCAACTTAAAAGCTCATCCTCATTTGTTATTTTAGCCTGATGATTTCCCCCATGAAACACTTAAAGAACAAAACTATCTGGATTACAGGAGCTTCTGCAGGCATTGGCGAAGCTTTAGCAAAGGCATTGGCAATCGAAGGAGCCAATTTAGTATTAACTGCTCGTCGGGAGGATGAGTTAAATCGGGTGGCTAGTGAGACTGGCTTACCTCAGGAGAAGATTATGATTCTTCCTGCCGATGTCACCCATCTTGATGAAACTGCCAGCCTGACCAATCAAGTAATTCAACGATTTGGGACTATTGACATTTTGGTCAACAATGCTGGCCGGAGCAGTCGTGCGCTTGCGGCAGAAACCCCCATTGAGATTGATCAACAATTGATGAAGCTAAATTACTTTGCACCGGTGGCACTCACCAAAGCCGTTCTACCTCAAATGATTAAACAAGGAAGCGGTCATATTGTAGTGACATCCAGTGTAATGGGGAAATTCGGCACGCCACTTAGATCAGCCTATAGTGCTTCCAAGCATGCCTTACATGGTTTTTTTGATACCCTAAGGGAGGAAGTGAGCGACAAAGGCATTCAAGTTACCATACTATGTCCAGGCTATATCAAGACGGAAGTCTCTATCAATTCCATCACAGCCAACGGTGACAATTACAATAAGATGAGCCGTTATCAGCAAAACGGCACCAGTCCTGAGAAACTAGCCAGACGTGTTGTGAAAGGTATCAAGCGGGGTAAAAGAGAGATCTGGTACGGAGGTATTGAAATTTTGGGACTATACCTACACCGGATCTCTCCTTATCTTTTATATCAGTACCTAAAAACTCAGCACCGAAAGAACGCTTTTCTAGAATAGGTTATCGTTCCCTAACCACAATTTCTTGCCCCACACCGATTGCTTTCTCGTTTGCTTCGATGAGGTGGCTATACCGTGGTGGAATTGATTTTTCCAAACCTTTCCGGACATTCTCTAGGCGAACAATAGGTTTGATTTTCAGGAAGGCGCCCAACACAATCATGTTAAACGTTTTCGATGATTCTGTTTTTGTTGCTGCATCCGCTGCATCAACCCGATACACCTGAATATCTGTGCGCTCCGGGAATCTAGTCAATCCATTCGTATCGTAAATCAGTACACCACCGGGTTTAACGCTCTGTTCAAATTTATCCAGTGACTGTTGGTTAAGCAGGATGGCGGTGTCATATTTCTGCAGAACGGGTGAGCTGATGCGTTCATCGCTCAAAATTACCGTCACGTTTGCGGTACCGCCCCTCATTTCGGGACCATAGGAAGGAAACCAACTCACTTCTTGGTCTTGCATAATCCCAGAATAGGCCAGGATTTTCCCCATCGATAAAACACCCTGTCCGCCGAATCCGGCTATGATGATCTCTTCGGTCATGGTTTTCTTATTTTATTGATTATTAACCAGTTTCCCCTCAACTTTCAGATCGCCCAGTGGATAAAACGGGAACATATTTTCTTCCATCCACTCATTGGCTTTTACAGGCGTCATTTTCCAGCCTGAGTTACAGTTGGATACAATTTCTACGAAAGTCAGACCCTTTTTCTCTTTTTGTGCTTCGAGGGCAATTCGGATAGCTTTTTTAGCTCTTCGAACGTTTCTTGGGGTATGGACTGATTGGCGGGTAACGTACCAGGTACCTGGTAGCTGAGCAACCAGTTCGGTCATTTTTAGTGGGTTACCCATTGTCTGCAGATCTCGTCCGTAGGGACTTGTGGAGGTTTTCATGCCTTCCAGGGTTGTTGGGGCCATTTGCCCGCCAGTCATCCCGTATATCCCATTATTAATGAAAACGATCGTGATGTTTTCACCACGATTGCAGGCGTGAATTGTTTCTGCGCTACCGATAGCAGCCAAGTCTCCGTCACCCTGATAGGTAAACACAAATTTATCGGGCCACAGGCGTTTGATTCCGGTAGCCAAAGCTGGAGCGCGACCATGAGCAGCTCCAGACATATCGACATTCATAAAATCGTAGGCTAGAACGGAGCAACCCACTGGTGCAATCCCGATGGTCTCTGATTGGATACCCATTTCATCGATCACTTCCATGAGGATACGGTGAGCGGTACCATGGCCACATCCTGGGCAATAACTCAGGATTTTGTCGGTCATCAGATCGGTTTTTTTGTAAACCAGGTTTTCTGGTTTGATAATATCTTTAATATCCATAACTATTTACTAATGAATTTATTAACCAGAACATTTAATACTTCTTCGGGACTGGGGACCATTCCGCCCATTCGTCCGTAATGCTCTACAGGTGTTGCACAGGCAACAGCCAGGCGTACATCTTCGACCATCTGGCCTGCGCTTTGTTCCACGCTCAGAATGCCTTTCATTTTTGGAGCAAGGTGGGCGATCGGCTTGACAGGAAATGGCCAGAGGGTAATAGGACGGAGAAGGCCAACTTTGATACCCTGTTCACGAGCTAGTTGCATAGCCTTCTGGCATATTCTGGCTGAAGAACCGTAAGCCACAAAAAGGTATTCGGCGTCTTCGGTCATCAGCTCCTCATAGCGAACCTCGTTTTCTGTGATTTTTTGATACTTAGCCTGTAATTTTTGATTATGCTTCTCTTGGCGGGCCGCATCAAGGTCGAGCGAGGTTATAATGTTATGTTCACGATCCGGAGTTTTCCCGGTAATTGTCCAGGAGGGATCGAATTCCGTCAATCTGGGCCGTTGTTCAGCGAGATGAACTTTCTCCATCATTTGGCCAATGAGACCATCAGAGAGGATCAGGGCTGGGTTTCGATACTTGAATGCCAAGTCAAAGCCAGTAAAAACAAAATCGAACATTTCCTGCACAGAAGCAGGAGCCAGCACGATAAGGCGATAATCACCGTGGCCACCTCCTTTGGTTGATTGGAAATAATCGGCCTGTGAAGGCTGAATAGTTCCCAATCCTGGGCCTCCTCTCACCACATTGACTATCAGGCAGGGCAATTCAGCACCTGCGCAATAGGATATACCTTCCTGCATCAGGCTGATACCCGGACTCGAGGAGCTGGTCATGACCCGCTTACCCGTTCCGGCTGCACCGTACACCATATTAATAGAAGCCACTTCACTTTCGGCCTGAAGCACGATCATACCAGTTCTCTTTTCTGGTTGCTCAGCCATGAGGTATTCCATTACCTCCGACTGTGGAGTGATTGGATACCCAAAATAGGCATCACAACCTGCGCGAATGGCTCCCTCGGCGATTGCCTCATTACCCTTCATCAAACGTAATTCCTTCATCATGCAGAATTTTTTTATGATTAATCTGATACTTTAACCCGATAGACGGTGATAACACCATCCGGACACACAACTGCGCAGTTTGCGCAACCTACGCAATCCTGCTGATTCTTCTGAAAGGCATAGTGATAACCTTTATGGTTCACCTCTGCCGACATCGCGATCACTTCATTTGGGCAGGCAACCCGGCATACTTCACAGCCTTTGCACCTTTCCACATCGACTACAATCGCTCCTTTTACTTTAGCCATAGTTTCTTATTTACGTTTAACTATTTACTTTAAACTCACACCTCACACCTCACAACCTCCTCTCCCCCTTCCCCCCAAAATCCTTATTAAATCGGATCAGTCGCTCCTCGAGAATTGAAAAGAGGGATGGATGCAGTTGGGAGACACAGGCTCGGATACCATCCGTACGAGTACTTCCTGATATCTC
>JAAYIP010000356.1 GCA_012523435.1 Bacteroidales bacterium
ATATAGGATCCCTGGAGGGATGGACCGGAGTAGCTCTCTTCAAAATTGGCTCGCAGGCCCATATGTCCATTACCCAGGCTAAAGAGGGATTCAGAACTTTTGTGGAATTTTGGATCGAAGTGATCCTCAATCACCATCCATTCATCTTCGATAAGGTATTTGTGCATAAGTATCTGCTTAAAGTTGAAGGAGTGATAGGTTGACATTCACGAATCCGGGTATCACCCGATCTGCTTCTGTCAGGGTTTTCTGGTCGCCCACGCCGATGCATTTCATTCCGGCCCGGTGTGCGGCCTCCAGCCCGGCGATGGCATCCTCAAAAACGACACATTGAGATGGCTCGAGGTTCAAAGCTGCGGAAGCTTTCAGAAAGACTTCCGGATCGGGTTTTGCTTTAGTAACCTGATTTCCATCGATGATTGCATCAAAGGTTTTTTGCATTCCGATTCGTTCCAGGATGAGTGGTGCATTTCGGCTTGCTGTTCCCAGTGCGGTTTGGTAGCCGTGGCTTTTAACCAGATCAATAAAGTTTGTTACACCGGGCAAAATCTCGCTGGCAGTCATTTGGTTGATAAATTCCTTATACCATTCGTTTTTTACCGAGGCCAGCCGAAGTTTTTCTTTTGTTGGTAAGGTCAGTCCGCCAATTTCCAGAAGGATATTAAGGGATTCCATACGGCTTACCCCCTTCAGCCGTTCATTATCTTCTTCAGTAAACTCAAAACCTAGCGAATTGGCCAGGCGGTTCCATGCCTGAAAATGGTACACAGCAGTGTTAACCACTACTCCATCGAGGTCAAAAATCAGTCCTTTGATCATTTCCTTAGTTTGGAAGGATCATCTACATCATTCACAAACAGAACTGAAACGGCGGCTATGATCATGGCGATTCCACCAAAAACCAGAGCGTATATAGCATGTCCACCAAACAGGTGCCGGGTAAGAAATCCCAGGATTGTAGCGGCCAGGATTTGGGGAATGACGATGAAGAAGTTAAATATCCCCATGTAAACCCCCATCTTAGTAGCTGGTAATGAGCCTGTTAAGATAGCGTAGGGCATAGACAGGATGCTTGCCCAGGCGAGGCCTATTCCGGCGAAAGGTAGCAGCAGCAGATTCGGATCCCGGATCAGGATAATGCTGCAGAGTCCGATGCCTCCTGCCGTCAGTGAGATAGCGTGGGTTATTTTCCGGGAAGTATAGCGTGCCAGAATGGGTAACAGAAAGGCAAACAGAGCTGCAAAGCCGCTATAGACTCCAAACAGGACCCCAACCCAATCGGCTCCGTCGTTATAGAGTTTGGAGGTCGTATCGCTGGTTCCGTACACGTGGCTGGTCACTGCTGCGGTTGTATAGATCCACATAGAGAAGAGGGCAAGCCAGGTGAAAAATTGAACAACAGCTAGTTGTCCCATTGTTTTCGGCATGTTTTTCAGATCGGTCAGGATTTCAGTCATGCCATTGATCACTCCGCGACGGAGAAATGTGGAGGTCAAGAGTTGCAGGAGGCCGAACAGCAGGAGGCCTCCGCCGAGCACATACAGTTCCTTTTCCATCTTGAGAAAATAGACCAGGGCCACCAGGAT
>JAAYIP010000357.1 GCA_012523435.1 Bacteroidales bacterium
CCTCGATTGCTTTGATGTGGGAACAGGTGGCGTCGATGATGGCTCAGGCGTAACCCCAGCTATTGAATCTGCCCGGCTCATCATGGCCGCCGGAGGAAAACCCAAACGCACCATTCTGGTTTGTTGCAGGGCTGCCGAAGAGTTCGGCCTCCTAGGTTCTAAAGCCTGGGTAGAAAAAAATAAGGATAAACTGGATAAGATCGCTAATTATTTCAACCGCGATGGTGGTCCAACCGTAGCCAACAGCCTTAGAGTGCCCGAAGCTATGTACAAGGATTTCGAAAAAGTGTGCGAACCACTTAACCGTATCAATCCAGACTTTCCATTCACCCTCTCCAAAGCTGAACCCAGGCGAAAACCCGTCACTGCCGGTGGGTCAGATCACGCCTACTTCGCACTTAACGGCGTACCAACAATCAGCTTCGGAACGGCCGATCCTAAGGGTTATGACTTCAATTATGGCGAAATCTGGCATACCGAACGCGACCTTTACCAGATGAGTATTCCTGAATACCAAGAACATACCTCGATTGTTCAGGCTGTTGTAGTGTACGGCTTGGCTAACCTCGATCACCTGCTGTCGAGAAAAGGATTGTTCTTAGAAGATTAACCTCCGCTAAAGATACTGTCATTTTGTCTCAACTATCTCATTATGTGGTACATAATGGCAGTTTTTCTGGTTAGGTACACGATTTGCTAAAGTCCTTCAGTAATAATTTGATTGTTAAACTAAAAAAAACTGAAGGATTGATTATGGCTATCATGAAACGTAACAATCAGGATTATCCATCCTTCCCTTCACTGTTTGACAATCTGTGGTCGAGGAATTGGATGGATTGGGCGAATCTGAACTTTTCGGACACGAACACTACGCTTCCGGCGGTCAACGTGATCGAGAATGAGGATGAGTTTAAGATTGAACTAGCTGCTCCCGGCATGACCAAGGATGATTTCAAAATCAACTTGGAGGGTAATATCCTGACCATCTCATCGGAAAAAAAGGAAGAGAAGGAGGACAAGAAGCAAAATTATACCCGCCGCGAGTTTAGCTACCTGTCGTTCCAACGCTCCTTCACCCTGCCCGAACATTCAGTCGACCGGGAGAAGGTTGCCGCAACCTACAAAGAAGGAATTCTGCATATCCAGATTCCCAAGCGGGAAGAGGCCAAGCCAAAACTCAGGGAGATTAAAATCTCATGACGTATGGTCGTTTTGGTTGAGTACAAAGAGGCGGATGATGATCCGCCTCTTTGGTTTTATCCCTGACCGAATACTTTACGTAAGAGATCGGTAGTTCGCGCGGAGACATCAGTCCGGATTTTTTTCTCCTGATCCTGAACCTTGATAAACAGACCACGAAGTGCCTGATGGGTCACATACTCCTCTAAGCTGTAATCCATGGTTCTAACCTGTAACACTCGACCTGCGGCCGAATTGGCGAACATATTCCATCGGCTGGTGATCTTACTCCAGGTTTGGCTTGCCGAGACTCCCGCGACGATCGGCTTTTCGAGTGATGCCTGGATGGATGGCTTGTATAGAACGAAAAGTTTGTTATAGGTGTTGGCCCTAAGGTAGTTAGTTGCAGCACTGTCGGCACCATTGAGGATTCCCCAGGCATCGCTGATGGACATCGAAGTTATGGCCCCGGAAAAAATCGGAGCAGCTTTTACAACGGCATCCTCGGCAGAGCGGTTAATTTGGAGCACTATGTCGCTGATGAGCTGATCAAGCCCTGGAACACGCCGGGCATAACTCAAAATCTCCTGCGTCTCCGGGGGAAGGTCAATCTTCACCAGATTATCCAGGAAATAGCCATCGGTTTGATTCAAATTCTTCACCGCGATTTCAGTTCCGATTTTCAACGCCTCTTTCAGTCCCTGAACCACCTGTTCCGTTGTTAACTTCCCACCACCAGTGTCAATGGTTCCCGCAACCTGCGTCAACAGGTCGCACGACGAGGTGAGCAGCAGCAGCGCAGTCAGGAACCCCGCAAAACGAATCATCATTTTTCTCATTTCTTTTATTGCTGTTTCATGCTAAATTAGGGTTTTTATCTACAAAACACCTGCTTCAATGCATCTAAGACACGCTATTTCGATCCTCTCTTTGCTGATCCTGTCTCTACCCACGGTTTCCCAAACGCCGGTCACTTCCCTCCCCCGCGCCCCGATTCCTTACGGATTCTCCTACGAACAGTGGGAGGCTATGAACAAACGATGGCAGCCCTACTCATCGTGGATTAACGCTATCTATCTTGATGGTACCACCATCGAAGGACAGCTGATCAAAATAAGTGACTCATCTATCCTCCTGCAAACCAACAAGTTACTTCCAGATGGGAATTTTAACACGCCTCAGCACCTAGAAATCAGGTTCGCTGATCTGGCAAAAATGCAACTCCGGGAGAGCGGGCACCCCTATAAAGGACTGATTATCGGCATGCTAGCCGGTGCGGTTCCTGGAGCGGTGACCGGGCTAATTCTGGCCCAGGGGTGGACCTATATTCCGGCGCTGATCTTCGGAACCATCACCGGGGCTGTCGGCGGGTTCACCGGATCAAGAATCCAAAAATCAGCCCGCCGGGAAGAGATCGATATCGTAAATGGCATGCTTTCCGATAAAAACCGGGCATTACTGGAGAAATCAAGTCTGTTTCAACAGGAGCTCCCGCCGGGATTCCCCTCTACTTCCAACATGAACCGTGAAACCTTAGAACAGATGATCCCGTATTCACCCTCACTGGATAAAGCGTTCCCGGAAAATAAATGGAGCCTATCAGTCAATACAAGCCTCATTACCAATAATTTACGGAAAAAGATTTTTGTCTGGCATATGGCTCCACTGTGGGGTCCACCGGATGGCTACTATGAAACACGGATAGGACTAGAGGCCAATTTGACTCGGAAAGTAGGGCCTCATTTTGAGGTTGGAGCACTCATTCACACGGTGCCGGGGGATGTGGCTTATACGTATCTTGACAAGCATTCCGAGGAACTGGGACTGGATTATCAGTATAACAGGTCATTCCATCAAAACACCTTCGGGATTTTCGGGGGTTGGCGGATTGAGCCTTCAGGAAGGTTTTACAATCAACGGTTCCGCGGATCGGTTCAAACAGGATTCCTGCTATCGGATGTGTTCGAGCACTTTTACAACCAGTGGAACAATTTTGACGATTACGAAATCAACACCGGTCACCTAACACGAAAACACTACTGGCGGCCGGGGCTCCTGCTCAAGGTGAAAGCAGATTATTATCTGATTCCCGGCTTTTCAATCTTTATCGCAGGCGAAGGATTTTGGCTCAGGGCTATCGAGTTTGAGCAAAGAACCCTACTCCCGGAAACCAGGAAGGGTCCTTTCGAAATGACTTACCACAGGCTGAATTTCAGTAACTTCCAGCTTTGTGCCGGGTTTTCCGTGCACCTATAAATCTATTTCACGGCACTCCTTCCACGCATCCATCGGATGATAAACCAGCCGGCGGCTGAGTAAAAGAGAATGACAAAACCCATGATGACCGGGATCAGGGAGATACGCAAACCTTGCCAGATCAGGGAAGGTGCAATTTCGCCTGCCCGGACAATAGCTCCAGCCGCCTGAAACATACCCGTAACCTGCCCGAAAATCCCGTAAGCCAGGCAAATAAACCCGATAAACAGAATGGCATCATTCAAAATACCGGGTACCGGTTTTCTTTGTCCTGCCAGAACCATCCCTGTCAGAATAAGAACCAGTGAACCAAGTCCTAAGATGAGGATCGGTATCGTGAACCAAACTCCTCCTTCGATGATAAAATCCATGAGATTGCTTTTTAAGGTTAATTTCATTGCAATGATAAGATAAGAGGATTCAGGGCTCCTA
>JAAYIP010000358.1 GCA_012523435.1 Bacteroidales bacterium
CTATCAATACAGGATCCTGAGATCCGGGAAGGGTTAAGGGATTGGTTTCAGTCTGACTATCAACTGTTTAAACAGAATTTATTATTACTATCATGACCAAGGTAAAAACACTGGCAGATTTAAAGAAGCTCCGGGAGAACCTGCAGGACAAGATCCATGTCAGGGAATCGGGAGAGCATCCTGAATCAACAATTCAGGTGAAGGTAGCAATGGCAACATGCGGAATTGCATCGGGAGCAAAGGATGTAATGACATTCTTCGTTGAAGAACTCGAAAAGCGCGGTATCAATGCCATTGTTACGCAGACCGGTTGCATGGGATACTGCTATGCAGAACCCACTGTGGAGGTTACACTTCCCGGGCATGCACCGCTGGTTTTCGGTTATGTGAATAATCGGAAAGCGGACGAGATTATTGAGAAGTACATTAAAAATGGCGAATTGGTAGATGGGATTATTCCGGAACTCTACCATTCGATTGATGAAACCGGAAAGGAGAAGTAAACCATGCCAAAGCACAGGATGCATTTACTGGTTTGTGGCGGTACTGGCTGCAAATCATCGGACAGCGACCTGCTGGCCAGGGATCTGAGGAACGAACTGGAGCGACAGGATTTGACCGGGGAGGTTCAGGTTGTCATGACCGGTTGTTTCGGTTTTTGTGAACAGGGACCCATTCTGAAGGTTCTCCCCGAAAATACCTTTTATGTCAGGGTTACACCCGATGATGTTCAGGAGATTGTTGCGGAACATGTCATTAAAGGACGTCCGGTTGAAAGGCTCCTTTATGTTGATCCTGAGACCCATAAAAAAGTCAGTGATTCGAAGGGAATGGAATTCTACAAGAAGCAGATTCGTATTGTCTTGCGAAACTGCGGTTTTATTAACCCTGAGAATATCGAAGAGGCTATCGCCCGCGATGCCTATGCTGCCTTGGGTAAAGTCCTGACCGAAATGACCCCGCAAGAGACTATCGAGGTTATTAAGAAATCGGGGTTAAGAGGACGGGGTGGTGGAGGATTCCCCACGGGTCTTAAGTGGGAAATTACAGCCAAAAGTGTTGCAGATCAGAAATATGTAGTTTGTAATGCTGACGAGGGAGACCCGGGTGCATTTATGGACCGTTCAGTATTGGAAGGTGACCCCCATACCGTTATTGAAGCCATGGCTATCAATGGCTATTGTACGGGTGCGTCCAAAGGGTTGGTCTATATCAGAGCCGAATATCCTTTGGCAATCCAAAGGCTGAAACATGCTCTGAATCAGGCACGTGAGTACGGTCTGCTGGGCGAAGATATTATGGGTACCGGCTTTAATTTTGACATCGAGATCCGTTATGGTGCTGGTGCGTTTGTGTGCGGTGAAGAGACTGCGCTGATTCATTCGATGGAAGGCCATCGTGGTGAACCGACCTTCAAGCCACCGTTCCCCTCAGAATCAGGATACCTTGGGAAACCAACCAACGTGAACAACGTTGAGACTTATGCTAACGTTCCCCCGATCATTCTGAAGGGTGCTGAGTGGTTTAGTTCCATTGGGACGGAAAAATCAAAAGGAACCAAGGTGTTTGCTTTGGCCGGGAAGGTCAATAATGTTGGACTTGTAGAAGTTCCCATGGGTACTACCCTGCGTGAAGTTATTTTTGAAGTAGGTGGTGGAATCAAGGGGGGAAAGAAGTTCAAAGCGGTTCAGACTGGAGGGCCTTCAGGTGGCTGCCTCACTGAGAAGCACCTTGATCTTCATATCGACTATGATAATCTGCTATCTGCTGGATCCATGATGGGATCTGGAGGGATGATTGTGATGGACGAAGACGACTGTATGGTGTCAGTAGCTCGTTACTATCTCGAGTTTACCGTCGAAGAGTCGTGTGGAAAGTGCTCTCCCTGTCGGATAGGCAATAAGCGCCTTTTTGAATTACTGGATAAAATAACCAAAGGGAATGGGACGATGGAAGATCTCGATCGCCTCAGAAACCTGAGTGAAGTGATCCGGGATACCTCTCTTTGTGGACTTGGTCAGACCGCCCCGAATCCGGTGCTTTCCACCCTTAATAATTTCTATGATGAGTATGTGGAACACGTAACGGAACATAAATGCCGTGCTAGTAAGTGCCGGGATTTGATGACTTACTGGATTCTGGCTGAGAATTGTGTTGGTTGTACTGCTTGTGCCAGAGTCTGTCCGGTAGGTGCTATCTCAGGCGAGCGCAAGGAGGTTCACCATATCGACAAATCCATCTGCATCAAGTGTGGTGCTTGCATGGAGAAATGCAAGTTTAACGCAATATTCGTTTCTTAATCGCAATCAGGCTATGAATAAAATAAAAATAACCGTTGATAATAAGGTAGTTGAGGTAAACCCTGGAACCACTATCCTCAAAGCTGCCCAGACTGTAGGGATCAAGATTCCCACACTCTGTTACCTCCATCTGGAGGATCTCAACATCGAAAACAAACCGGGTGGCTGCCGAATGTGTGTGGTAGAGGTGGCTGGTCGCAGAAACCTTGCTCCAGCTTGCGCTACAGAGTGCCAGGATGGAATGGTTGTCAAAACCAATACAATCCGGGTGCTCAATGCTCGTAGGACTGTCATGGAGCTGATCCTCTCGGATCATCCGTTCGATTGCCTGGTCTGCGCAAAGAGTGGGAAATGCGACCTCCAGAAACTGGCTCAGGATCTCGGAATACGGGAGATTGAATACCAGGGGGAGCAATCCCACTATAAGGA
>JAAYIP010000359.1 GCA_012523435.1 Bacteroidales bacterium
AACCTGATAACCTGATAACCTGATAACCTGACAACCTCCCGTTCTTTTCCTATATTTGCTCGGCTCAGTCAAGCATAGTGATTATGGCACCTCTCACCTTCGTCAGAGCAAGCAGGCCGTACTTATGGCGGCTGCCTATACTGCTCATCTGGATGATCCTCATCGGGTGGTCGGGCCCCACCATGTCCCAGAACCTGACGGCTGACCAGGCGGCCCAAATCGCCAATAGTTTTATTCAGTCGAAAGCCCAAGCCGAATCCCCGATTCCGACCTTCCAATCAGTCCACCCCTATAATCCAATGGATCTGACCATTGAAGGGAAACACCCCGCACAACAATCGACTACCCCGCAATCCAAGACAATTTTTGTTGCCACCTTCATGCCCGCCGGATTTGTAATCATTGACGCACAAAGATTTCATAATCCGATTATTGGCTGGTCGATCAATGATCGTTTTCCTGATGACCCAGCACACCCCCTGCACCAGTTATTTCTGCCTCAGTGGCACACCAGAACCAATCAGAGCCCACCAACTCCGGCATCCACGAACGACTTTATAGCTCCCCTGATCCCAGCACGGTGGGGCCAGGATCATCCATGGAACCAGTTTTGTCCTACGGATCGTGACAGTTCCCGTGCACCGGCCGGGTGCGTGGCTGTGGCAATGGCTCAAGTAATGAATAGGTGGAAATGGCCAGAAACTGGCGTTGGATCAAACCGTTACATCCCACCACGACACCCACTTTACGGACAGGTATTCGCTGATTTCGCCGCCACTACTTACGAATACGACCAAATGGATCCCGTTTTGCCTAACGAAGCCTCTGCCTTGCTCATCTTTCATGCAGGGGTTGCTTCGTTCATGAACTACGGCCCCGATGAGTCATCAGCAAGCGTTGATCGGTTCGCTCTCGAAGCCCTAAAAAACAATTTTCTGTATCAACAGGCCTCCATCTACTTCGAACTAGAAGATTTTCCTCAACACGAATGGATCAGAATGCTTCAACGCGAACTGGTTAACAAACGCCCGCTGATTTATAGCGGATCAAATCCCGATGGCAGAACTATCCATGCTTTCAATATAGATGGGTTCCGGGATGTAGAATACTTCCACTTCAATTGGGGATGGGCTGGCGTCGGAAACGGGTGGTACCGGCTCGATGGAATGGCCGGAGGTTCATCTGATTATTCAAAAGATCAGGGAGCCATCTTTCACTGCCAACCAACCATCATACCGCTGCATGATCGCCCTGCTAACCTAAATGCTTTGTCGGGCAACAACTTCGTTAAACTGATTTGGGACAATCCACACCTGCCAAACCTATCCCATTTTACCATCATCCGCGATGACAACACCATCGCCCAAACCATCTATCCTAACTACACCGACGAAACCGTCCAAAACGGCAGGATCTATCAGTACCAGGTGATTGCCAACTATGTCGGAGAAACACCGGGCAACTCGCCACCAACACCACATCACCAGGTGATTCCGTGGGATTCGATCAGCTTGCCTTACCAAATCGATTTTGAAGAGGGTCTTCAAGGCTGGAGTAGCCTGAACCGCCATACCGGATACACTATCAAGCAAGCCTCTGAGCTGGGCTTTGGCCGGAATACGGGCATGATCGCAGGGATCAGCTCAACCGGTTACCCCGAAGGCACACACCTCAGCGATTACCTCATCAGCCCACTGATTAGCCTGCCCGATTCAAGCTTTGTAGCCATCTCTTTTAATTATATCCTCACCCAGTCAACCGGGACAAGCAACCTGAAGCTGCTCTGGCGCGACTTTGACAATGCGGTCTGGCACGAGCTAGCCAACCTTAAACCCAGCGATGGATGGTCAGCCTGGCAAACAAACTATTACTACCTGCCAGAAGAGATGCGCGGAAAACCCATCCAGATTGCCTTCTATTACAACGACTTTTATGATCAAGTCTGCGGATGTGCCTTTGAGGACATCAAACTCTA
This sequence comes from Bacteroidales bacterium, assembly GCA_012523435.1. Taxonomy (GTDB): domain Bacteria; phylum Bacteroidota; class Bacteroidia; order Bacteroidales; family UBA12481; genus UBA12481. The sequence continues at coordinate 1,976 of JAAYIP010000359.1, forward strand.
CGAAGTACCTATTAAGCCATTACCAGGATTTAAAGCCGACCAGCCCGATAACTGCCTCGGTGCACCGGTTACTTTTATCGACACAACTAAAGGCCTGGTTCACACCTGGTTATGGGACTTCGGCGAAGGAGCTTCTCCACGGACAAAAACAGGTCGCGGCCCCCATTTGGTAACCTATGCCGACCCCGGTCCGAAAGATGTTAGTCTGCTGGTGAACAACCTGGACTATCTCTTCAAGCCTGATTATATCATGGGCCGGCTCCAACCCTCCGCTGGATTTACCTACGAACGCAATATTCTCCAGATCACTTTTACTAGCCACATAACCAATGCTGATATCGTCTGGTGGGATTTCGGCGACGGGACTACTTCGACCGAACTCAATCCCATTCACGATTTCCGAAGCAAAAAACTTTACCACGTACACCAAATCGTGTACAACGGTTCCTGCCCTCCCGATACCGCCAGCGAATTCATCGATCTACGATTGGGAACAGGTATTGACAACCCAGATAACAGACAGAATATCAAAATTTTCCCTAATCCAACCAACCATCGCTTAACCATTCAAT
>JAAYIP010000360.1 GCA_012523435.1 Bacteroidales bacterium
GTATGAAGCTCCGACGTTCTGTGCTGCCGGTTTTTATGATGCTTCTGCATCTTCAGAGCTGCGTTTACGATTATGAGAAAGAGCTTTTCCCGCGGATTGTCATCCCCGATTCTGCGTTTAAGGGACTGTTAGCCTGGTACACTTTCGATTCAACCCTCGCAGATCAGCTCGGTCAGCAGGATCCACTTCGCGTTTGGGGTGATCTTCAATTCGGGATGGGATATGCCGGAGACCCCAACGGAGCTATCGTTCTGGACGGAAGGAAAAGCTACCTTGGAGGATTTCTCCCCCTGAGCGACACCCTGGCAGTCTCCTTCTGGATGATGCCTATGCCCAACTTTAACCGGGCTGTCCTGCTAGACTACGGAATGGGCCAGTTTACCGTCGGAATTGATGCCGTTACCTCAGCCACGTGGCCTCTTTATAAGATTTATTATGAGCAAGATACAGCTATTCATCGCTGGAATCAGGAGGTCGATTACTTCTTCTGGCATCATCTTTATGTAGAAATCGGAGATACCCTGAATCCCCCCCGGGTTTTTCTCGATGGATATCCGGTTGAGCCAACTGATAAGCCCTGGACTATGCACCCACTGGTTGATCTTCTTTATGTTGGCCGCCACCATAATGCTGATATGAAAGATTCCATGATGTTTAGGGGTTTTATCGACGATCTGCGGATTTTTAATCAGTTCCTGACCGAGGAGGAGATTCTTAATATCTATTGGGGAGGAGGGCCTGTGCGATGATCAGAAAATTCAAAATAAGACCTCTTATTGTGCTTGTATTGATGGTTTTCCTGGCCATCCCAACTGCCTTACAGGCCCAGGAGGATCTTCTGGATTTGCTCGAACAGGAGATGAAACCGGTCAGGTTGGTAGTAGATGCCACCTTTAAATCAACCAGGGTAGTGAATTGTCATTCCATTGAACGAATGCAGGCAGGAGACCTGGATTTCCGTGTAGCCCATCGATTTGGGATGGTGAAAAGTGGGTTCAAAGATTTCTTTGGCCTGGATGAATCCGGATCCCATGTCAGCCTTGAATATGGAATTACCGACTGGCTAATGGTTGGTGCGGGAAGAGCAACGGTGGACGAACTGTTCAACGGTTTCGTAAAACTTAGCCCTATCCGGCAAACTTCGGGTAAAGGAGGCTTCCCCGTCACCATTTCTGCCTATGGAGCTGCCATGACCACCACCAAAGATTATCCCGATCCCAGCTGGGTCGTTGCGGATATCCATCGACGAAGTTATGTTGGTCAGGTGCTGATTGCCAGGAAGTTCGCCCCATGGTTAAGCCTGCAAGTGAGCCCAACCATAGTGCACCGAAACATGGTTGCAACGCCCGAAGATCCAAACGATCTGTTGGCTCTTGGTGTTGGCGGCAGACTAAAATTCACCCCAAGAACGGCTCTCTGTTTTGAGTACTTCATGGTAAAGGATATCAAAACATTCTCGGGACCGGAACGATATAATCCCCTCACCATAGGAGTGGATATCGAGACGGGCAGCCATGTATTCCAAATCTTCCTGACCAACAGCTTCCATGTTGCCGAAAACGGTTATCTGGGCGAAACAACCCGTTCATGGAGAAGAGGTGAGGTCCATCTGGGATTTAACCTCTCACGCGTTTTTACATTAAAAAAGAAAAAGTAATGATGAGAATATTGCTGACTATCATAGGCTTGACTATCCTCAGTTCTGCGCAAGCCAACGATACCATCTGGATGACACGCGCTGGTCATATCTATTTCATTTCCCATACCGATATTATTGATATTGACGCTCATAACTATCAGGTTGGCTCCATGCTCAATGGGAAAACCGGGCAGATGGCTTTCAGCTTGCTCATGAAAACTTTTGAGTTTACACTTCCTTTGGCCGAAGAGCATTTTAACGAGAATTATGTTGAATCTGAGAAGTATCCCAAATCAACCTTTACCGGCCAGATTGTCAATTTTGATCCGGAAAAACTTCGGTCTGCCGAGCCTTATCAGGTTGTGGTAGAGGGAGATCTGACTATTCACGGGGTGACTAAAAAAGTAAAAGAAAAGGGAACCCTGACGCGGGAGGATGGGGCGATCCGCGCTGTCGCGCGATTTTCAATCCAGCTTAGTGAGTACAAGATTAAGATTCCTTCCATTGTGGCTGATCGGGTGAATCCCGTAATTCCGATCGATGTTGAAATGATTTATAAGCCAAGAGAGTAAACAGCCACCCAATTCCTTCAGATGTCAATAGCTAATTATCAGGATGCTGAATTTTCCAGTCGTTTGTTGGCTTGGTACGATATTCACCGGCGAGTACTACCTTGGCGAGGTAACCGGGATCCCTATGTGATCTGGGTATCGGAGATAATCTTCCAGCAGACTCGAATTGATCAGGGGATGGCTTATTTTACCCGCTTCA
>JAAYIP010000361.1 GCA_012523435.1 Bacteroidales bacterium
ATCTCAGCAAACAATGACCATGAAATCGGTAAACTGATTGCCGATGCCATGAGAAAGGTTCAGAAAGAGGGGGTGATCACTGTTGAAGAAGCTAAAGGAACTGATACTACCGTTGAAGTTGTCGAAGGGATGCAATTCGACCGTGGCTACATCTCGGCCTATTTTGTCACCGATACCGAAAAAATGGAATCGGTTCTGGATAATCCTTACATCCTGATCTATGACAAGAAGATCTCCAGTATGAAAGATCTTCTCCCTATCCTTGAATCATCAGTTCAAACCGGTCGCCCGCTGCTGATTATCGCAGAAGATGTCGAAGGTGAAGCACTGGCAACTCTGGTAGTCAACAAGCTGCGTGGAAGCCTGAAAATCTCAGCGGTCAAGGCTCCGGGATTCGGCGATCGCCGTAAGGAAATGCTCCAGGATATTGCAATCCTGACTGGTGGAACCGTGGTCTCAGAAGAGACTGGCATGAAGCTGGAATCGACTACCCTTGATATGCTAGGATCAGCCGAAAAAGTGACTATCGACAAAGAAAACACTACGATTGTCAACGGTAGCGGCGAAAAGGACTTGATTCAGGCAAGAGTGAAGCAGATCAAATCACAGATCGAAACCACTACGTCCGATTATGACCGTGAGAAACTCCAGGAACGCCTCGCAAAACTGGCCGGCGGTGTGGCAGTCCTCTACGTGGGTGCTCCCTCCGAGATGGAGATGAAAGAGAAAAAAGACCGCGTTGACGATGCCCTGAGCGCTACCCGCGCTGCCGTTGAAGAAGGAATCATCCCGGGCGGTGGTGTTGGCTATATCCGCGCTATATCCGCTCTCGATGGTCTGACTGGCGATAACGAGGATCAAAATACCGGTATCGCAATCATTCGGAGAGCTTTAGAAGAGCCTCTACGCCAGATTGTTGCTAACGCTGGCCTGGAAGGTAGTGTAATCGTCCAGGAAGTTAAAAACGGTAAAGGCGACTATGGCTTTAATGCTCAGAATGAAAAGTATGAGCACTTCTTCAAAACTGGTGTGATCGATCCAACCAAGGTTTCCCGTATAGCTCTTGAAAATGCTGCTTCCGTTGCAGGCATGATCTTGACTACCGAAACCGTTATTACCGAAATTCCTGAAGAAAAAGAACCAATGGGCGGTGGCGCCCCCGGAATGGGAGGTATGGGTGGCATGATGTAACCCAAAAATCTTGAGAAAAAGAAAACCCTTCGGTTACTCCGAAGGGTTTTTTTGTTGTACCTTTATTGGATAAATCAAATCAACCATCATGAAAAACCTTAACCTAACCATTGTCCTGATCCTTTTAATGACCTGGAATGGCGCCTGGGGCCAGGTAAACCTGCCTCCGGTTAAAGGAGAAAAAAAGCACCTTAAGTCCGAAATGGCAATAGAAGGTTCATTTCCGCAAACCATTGAGCGGTTTGCCTGGGACGACGAACAGTGGACGCCTGAGTTTACCAGAACCGTTACCTATACCTCCTGGGGGGAACTGGAAACCGAAATCATGGATTATCAGTATGAGGATAGGCCCAATCAGAAACGAACCTTTACCTATGATGATCGACAATATGAGACCATGGTTCTGACCCAGATCGGGTCAGAGGATGCCTGGGTGGATGATAGTCGCATTAGAACGGAATATGACGCCCTGGGATTTGTCACCCTGGAGACGTCAGAAGTCATGGAAGGAGGCTCCTGGGTCCTAGTTGATCAATTTAAATACGAATATGTGTTTGATGGGGAGAATCCCACTGTCATTACGGACTTTGAATATGATGTCGAACTGCAGACGTTCTTCCCTGTCTATCGGATGACCTATGAATACAACCAGGGCGGGTTGTCGGCTGTCAGCATAAGCGAATATTATGAGGACGGAGCCTGGGTCAAAGACAGTAGAATGACCTATTTCTGGGGAGCGAGTAACCAAATGGACTATGCCCTTGTCGATGCCTGGGAGGAGTCGGAGTGGGTGCCTTCTGGGAAATATGAATGGACCTACTACGATGATGAGAGCAATGATATGACCCTCTACCTGTATGAGCCTGAATCCTCCTCCTATATCCCTTATATGAGAATTGTTACACGGTACGATTCTCACCTTAATATGATTCTGGATACAATAGAAATGTTTGTTGTGGACGAGTGGGTGATGATGAGCGGAGTCAGGATGGAAATCACGTACGAGGGAAACCGTGCTGTGCAACAGATCCAACAGGCCTCGTTCAATGGGGGACCTTGGGAAAATGTTATGAAAGAAGTGTATAAGAACTTTATCAATTTGGGAATGGAAGATCCACTCAATCTTTCACTACGGCTTACGTGTTATCCTAATCCTGCCGGTGATGAAGTTGTCCTGGACTATTCCGCTCTTAGCTCATCAGTCTGGAAAATTGAAGTCATCAATCTAAACGGAAAACCTGTCAGAGTCCTGAATCCTGAGCTTCCCGCCGGACGAGTCACCCTCGATATCCAGGACCTGCCCGCAGGGTTCTACATCATCCGGATGATTGATAAAATGGGGCGGACAGAAACCAGACAATTGATCAAGCAACAGTAAATAATTTATTATGAGGGAGTTACTAGCCATTCTGGTCCTCTTCGTCGGATTTTCCTTCCCGCTTTCAGCCCAGGAGACAGCCAGCTCGAGACCCATAGCACCCTTCTCACCATCTGTCATTACCGCCGATGGCACCCTTTATATCTCTGGGCAACTTCCTATGCCGGAATCCGGACCGCTGATCACCGGAGATATCAAAAAGGCAACCGAACAGTGTATGAAAAATCTCGGTGGCTTGCTGAAAAAGCATGGATTAACCTATGAAGATCTGGTAATGGTCAATATTTATATGACTGATATGGACAACTATAAGGTAATTAATGAGGTGTATGCCACCTTTTTCAAGGAAGGCATATTTCCTGCCCGGGTAGCGGTCCAAGTTGCCCACCTTCCAATGAAAGCGGAGGTGGAAATCTCCGGAATCGCAAAAGCCGGGGAAAAGTCCAGAAAATAGACCGGGAAATACCAATAGAGGTAGACCGCCAATCATTATTATCAAACTAGTGCAAATCAGCGGACAGCAAAAATTGCTGCCCGCTTTTTGCTATCTTTGCGCGAAATTTATAAAGGACTTTCCCGAATGGACCATATCCGGAATTTTTGCATCATTGCTCACATCGACCACGGAAAGAGTACCCTTGCTGATCGACTGTTGGAGGTTACAAAAACCCTGACAGGTAAAGATATGCAGGAGCAGGTTCTGGATAATATGGATCTTGAACGAGAACGAGGTATCACCATCAAGAGCCATGCGATCCAGATGAACTATCTGCTGGATGGTAAAGACTACATCCTGAACCTGATCGATACCCCTGGCCACGTGGATTTCTCCTACGAAGTTTCCAGAGCAATCGCTGCCTGCGAGGGAGCATTGCTGGTTGTTGACGCTACTCAGGGAATCCAGGCCCAGACTATCTCAAACCTATACCAGGCCATGGATCACGACCTGGTGATCATTCCGGTTCTAAATAAGATGGATATGCCCGCTGCTATGCCGGAGGAGGTAACCGATCAAATTCTCGACCTGCTAGGATGCTCTCGAGAGGATATCATCGAAGCTAGCGGGAAAACAGGTTTGGGGGTAGAGGAGATCCTGAGCAAAATCATTGAAAAAATACCGCCGCCTAAAGGTGATCCTAAAGCGCCCCTGCAAGCATTGATCTTTGATTCATTGTACAATAGCTATCGAGGCGTTCTGGCTTATTTTAAGATCGTTAGCGGTGAAATCCGAATAGGTGACCATGTCAAATTTTTCAATACCGGCCGCGAATACGATGCGGATGAAATCGGTGTTCTTCGGTTTGGCCTCGCGCCGAGAGAGGTGCTCCATACTGGTGACGTGGGTTATATCATCAGTGGAATCAAAAACTCGGTCGAAGTAAAAGTAGGAGATACCATCACCCATGTCGAACGACCATGCTCAACCGCAATTTCTGGGTTTGAGAATGTCAAACCGATGGTGTTTGCCGGGCTGTACCCTATTGAAAGCGATGATTATGAAGACCTTAGGGAGGCGCTTGAAAAGCTGGTTCTAAACGATGCTTCCCTTACCTACGAGCCGGAATCATCCGCTGCCCTGGGATTTGGCTTTCGTTGTGGATTCCTCGGGCTCCTGCACATGGAGATTGTCCAGGAAAGGCTCGACCGGGAGTTTGACATGAATGTGATCTCAACCGTTCCTAACGTCTTCTATCATGTGTTCACCAAGAAAGGAGAAAAGCTGGATGTTTATAACCCGTCAGGATTGCCCGATATGATGGAGAT
>JAAYIP010000075.1 GCA_012523435.1 Bacteroidales bacterium
GAGGAGTTCCGGAGTTTGCCCGGGATTATCTGGAGCAACTCAACCGTCCTTATACCTACCAGGATGTGGAAAAGATTGCACAGGTTCAACTCTCCCTGATTCGCCAAGATCAGGAAGACCCGCTCATATTTTTTGATACCTGCCTGATTAATATTAAAGTCTGGTTCAGAGGAGTTAATCAGCAGATTCCTGCGTGGCTTGAGGAGGCTATCCCAATAGATGGCCAGGGTACGTATATTCTTTGTGAACCAGATCTTCCATGGGAGTTTGACCGGCTCAGGGAGAATCCCCACCGGCGAGAGTATCTGACGCTCGAATATGAAAAAGAGATTGAATTTGCAGGATTTGACTATTTTCGGGTCAGCGGAACGGGCGAACAACGCCTGATCCTGGCATTAGATGGAGTTCGGACGAGGTTGAGGTAATTATTTAACACTATTGAGGATGGAAGAGATGCTGGAGAAGCGTTTTTATATGGTAGCCAAGACATTTCAGGGCTTAGAAGAGGTTCTGGCTTTGGAAATCAGAGAACTTGGCGTACAGGATATCCAAATTCTAATTCGGGCAGTCCGGTTTGAGGGCTACCTGAAAACACTTTACGCTGCAAATTATCGTTTACGGACCGCCCTGAAAGTCCTGGTGGAGGTCGACGCATTTACTGCAAAGAACGATTTTGACCTCTACAACGGAATCCAAAAGATCGATTGGACACGTTACCTCGAACCCAGCATGTCCATAGCTGTAGAGTGTGTCCTGAGCTCTGATTATTTCTCCCATAGCCAGTTTATTGCCCAGCGAACAAAAGACGCCGTTGTAGATCAGTTCCGCGACCGGTTCCGGAAGCGTCCCAATGTTGACCGGGAAAACCCTGATCTGAGGATCTCCTTACACATCCAGGATGCCAAGGTTAATGTACTCCTCGACAGCTCCGGGGCTAGTCTTCACAAGAGAGGATACCGTTCGGCGCTTCACATGGCACCGGTTAATGAGGTGTTGGCTGCTGGACTCCTGATGTTAGCGGGATGGAAGGGTAAAGGGAATCTGGTTGACCCCATGTGTGGTTCTGGCACTTTCTTGATTGAAGGAGCTCTGATTGCCTATCAGATCCCCCCTGGAATGTTCCGGAAATCTTTTGGATTCGAAAGATGGATGAACTATGATGAGGATCTTTTTACGGATGTGGCCGAAAGCTGTGATGAAAACGGAGCCTTTAATCACAAAATCATCGGATCGGATAAGTCAGGAAAATCACTCCTCCTAGCACGCGATGGCCTGCATCGGGCTTTCCTTGATAAAAAAGTTGAGTTGGTACAGTCTCCGATCGAGGAGTTTGTTCCCCCCACAGGTGGCGGTATCGCGATCATGAACCCTCCCTACAACGAACGCCTGAAAATTGGGAATCTCACCGGTCTTTACCGAACCATCGGCGACCGCCTGAAACAACATTACAGTGGATATCAGGCCTGGATCTTTTCTGGAAATCCAGATGCCATGAAGGCTGTCGGACTCCACCCGACAAAACGAATACCGTTGCTCAATGGTTCAATTGAATGTAGTTTCCGGCGCTATGATGTGTATGCCGGCAGCCGGAAAGTAAAATATCAAACACGAAATAATTCATCAAGATGAAAAGAATTGCTCTGATTGTTCTTTTGAGCTACCTGATTATTAGCGGGGTAGCCGGACAGGATCTTACCATTGAAAAGGCCGTAACACATGCTGGCTTTTATCCTAATGCACCGCGCCTGATCTGGGGCGGCCCGGCAGGCGGATATCTTGAGGTGAGAAATGACGAGTTGATCTCGACCGAGGTGCGAAAAGGTAAAGAATCGGTTTTGTTCACCCGTGGAGATTTGAATCAGGTTCTGGAGAAATCAGGTTTGGAACCCTTAAGACGATTGGCTTTGCCGCAGGTCATGCCTGGTGGTGAGTTTCGGTTCAGAAGTGGGCAACTATTTGTGGATTACGACTGGAAGAAAGGGGTGGTAATTCGTACCATAAAATTGCCAGAACGTCCAGCAAATCTGACCTTTTCTCCCGATAACCAAAAGATGGCTTTTACACGAGGAGCCAATATCTTCCTTTATGATGAGAATGGTCAGGAGACCATGATTACTAACGATACCGAAGATGGTATTCTCAACGGACAAACCGTGTCGAGAAACGAGTTTGGCATCAGCGGAGGACTATTCTGGTCGCCCGAGGGTAACCTGTTGGCTTTCTATCGGAAAGATGAGCGCCAGGTGCCACTCTATCCCATCATGGATATGAGCAAAGTTCCTGCAGAACCCACCCCGATCCGATACCCTATGGCTGGTGGTCCGAGCGAGTATATCAGCCTGGGAATCTATGACTTAAAGACAGGTAAAACGATCTTTGTGGAGGAGAACGCCTTTGATGAAGAGCGTTATCTGACCAACATCACCTGGGATCCTACGGGCAGTCATATTTACATCGCTGTTTTAAATCGTGAACAGAATCATATGATGCTTAACCGGTATGATGCCCAGACTGGCCAGAAGCTTCTGACCCTGTTCGAGGAACGCTCCGACCAGTACGTAGAGCCCTCTAGAGGTCCGATCTTCAATCCAACTAATCCTGAGCAGTTTATTTGGTTTAGTGAGCGCGACGGGTTTGATCACCTGTATTTGTACAATACCCAGGGGGAGATGATCCGGCAGTTGACTTCCGGAGAATTTGTAGTCACCGGGTTTGCCGGCTGGGATCAAAAAGGGCGCAATATCTACATCATGTCAACGGAAGTGAGTCCACTGGAACGCCACTTTTACCGGGTTGATGTTCAGACTGGCTCCCGTACCCGCCTCACTCCGGATGCAGGAAACCATTCTGTACAACTCAGTCCAGATGGTAAATACTTGATTGATAGTTATTCAAACTATTCTGTTTCTCGCCGTATTCTGCTAGTCGATGAGAAAGGTAAAGAGGTTAGGCAACTGTTTGATGCACCTAATCCGCTGGCGGATGTGAAGCTGGGTGAGTATAAGCCCCTCACGATCAAGGCAGCTGATCGGAAGACCGATCTACATGGATTCATGATTCTTCCTCCTGATTTTGATCCATCGAAGAAATACCCGGTAGTGGTTTACGTCTATGGCGGTCCTCATGCCCAATTGGTTATGAATCAGTGGTTAGGAGGAGCATCCGGATGGCAGTATTATATGGCTCAGCAGGGATATATCGCTTTTACCCTGGATAATCGGGGCTCCGATTCGCGAGGGCGCGATTTTGAACAGGTCATTCACCGGAACCTGGGGCAGGCTGAGATGGCCGATCAGCTCGAAGGAATCAATTATCTTTTCTCATTGCCTTATGTTGACCGTGAACGGATTGGAGTACATGGATGGAGCTTTGGCGGTTTCATGACGGTTTCTTTGATGGTGAATCACCCCGATGTTTTCCAGGTTGGTGTGGCCGGAGGGCCGGTGATCGACTGGAAATACTATGAAGTGATGTACGGGGAGCGCTATATGGACACCCCTCAGGAAAACCCGGATGGCTTTGAGCTCTCCAGTACGCTAAATAAGGTGAGAAATCTTCGCGGTCGACTGATGTTGATCCACGGAGATATCGACCCTGTGGTCGTGATGCAAAACTCCCTTGATTTTCTTAGAAAAGCTGTTTCGGAGGGTAAACTGGTGGATTTTATGGTGTATCCGCGACATGAACATAACGTTGGCGGCCGCGACCGGATTCATTTGATGAGAACCGTTACCCGCTATTTCGAAGACCACCTTTAGTCAGCAGCCAAAAGAACTCTCAACGTAAATATCAGTCTCTGAGTTCAGACCTGTAATGTGGGTCAAGGGAGACTTTTATCATGGAAAATCAGGGCAAAATGAGCTAACTTTACAAATTAACTAACCCTATAATAGGCTTTTTCATACATATGAAACATACTCCGTTCACCCATTTTCACCAGCAACTGGGCGCCCGCATGGAGCCGTTCGCCGGTTACCTAATGCCGATCGAATACTCAGGTATTAATAACGAACATATGCATGTTCGTGAAAAAGTTGGTGTGTTTGATGTCTCCCACATGGGAGAGTTCTGGGCAAAAGGACCACGTGCCTTCGATTTGGTACAAAAGATTACCAGCAATGATGTGGCTGCCCTGCATGATGGAAAAATTCAGTACACCTGCTTCCCTAATGGTAAAGGGGGTATTGTGGATGATTTGTTAGTGTACCGAGTTGATAATGAGACTTATCTATTGGTAGTGAATGCTGCTAATATCGACAAAGACTGGGAATGGTGCGCCAGGCATGCCCGCGAAATGGGTATGGAGGTTGGGCGTGAACTCTATAACGCATCAGATGAGATCGCTCAGTTAGCCATTCAGGGCCCGCTGGCTCTTAAGGCTATGCAAAAGCTGACTGATGTGAGTATCATCGATATGGAATACTACACGTTCAAAAAGTTATCATTTGCCGGAATCGGTGAAGTGATTTTGTCCACTACTGGTTACACCGGATCAGGCGGATGTGAGATCTATTGTGCGAATGAGGATGCCGAAAAGCTTTGGAATGCTGTTTTTGAGGCTGGTGCCGAATTTGAGATTAAGCCCATTGGGCTTGGAGCACGCGATACCCTCAGGTTAGAAATGGGATTCTGCCTTTATGGCCATGATATCAATGATGAAACATCTCCCATTGAGGCAGGTTTAGGCTGGATAACCAAGTTTGTCGATGGTAATAACTTCATTGACAGGTCTTTTCTGGAAAATCAGAAGGCCACTAAACCCACTCGGAGTTTGCGCGGTTTCATCATGAAAGAGCGAGGAATTCCCCGCCAACACTACTCTATAGTAAACGCAGAGGGCGAAGTCATTGGTGAGGTTACCTCCGGAACCCAGTCGCCAGTTCTGCAGCAGGGAATTGGAATGGGTTATGTGAGTGCTGCTTATGCCAAAATCGGTACTGAAATCTTTATCCAAGTTCGGAATAGAAACCTGAAAGCCGAAATTGTGAAATTGCCATTTGTCAAGATTTAAATAATTAATCATCAAAATATTGGAACTATGAGAAAACATATTTTTAATGCTGGTCCCTGTGTTCTGGCTGATTCAGTCAGGGAAAACACTGCAAAAGCTGTTTTAGAGCTTGAAAATACCGGGATGTCAATCATGGAAGTATCCCATCGCAGCAAAGATTTTGAGGCTGTAATTAACGAAACCATAGACCTTTTCAAGGAGATTCTTGAGATTCCCGATGGCTACTCAGTTTTGTTCCTTGGTGGTGGTGCCAGTCTTCAATTTGCGATGATACCGTTTAACTTTTTGAATAAGAAAGCTGCCTACCTGAACACCGGTACCTGGGCCAAAGGGGCCATAAAGGAGGCTAAACTGTTTGGAGAGGTTGATGTGGTTGCTACTTCCGAAGACAAGAATTTTAGCTATATCCCAAAGGGTTACACGATCCCGTCGGATGCTGATTATTTCCATATCACAACGAATAACACGATTGTGGGTACCGAAATCCTGAAAGACATCGATTGCCCGGTTCCGCTCATCGCTGACATGTCGTCCGATATCCTGAGCCGTCCAGTGGATGTCTCCAAATATGCCATGATCTATGGCGGAGCACAGAAAAACATGGGACCGGCCGGTGTTACGGTTGTTATCATCCGGAATGATTTGCTTGAAAAGGTTACCCGGACTAACATCCCGACCATGTTGAAATATCAGATTCATGTCGACAATGGATCCATGAAAAACACTCCACCCTGTACGGCCATCTTTGCGGTCAGGGAAGTGCTGAGATGGGTTAAAAAAATGGGTGGACTCAAGGAGATGGATCGCCGGGCTCAGGCCAAAGCCGACCTGCTTTACAATGCCATTGACCAGAGCAAGGTATTTGTGGGCACCGCAGCCAAAGAAGATCGCTCGCGCATGAATATCTGCTTTGTGATGAAAGATGAATACAAAGACAAAGAGGCCGATTTTATGGAGCTCACCAAATCAAAAGGCATAGCCGGAATCAAAGGCCACCGTTCGGTTGGCGGATTCAGAGCTTCCTGCTACAATGCACTCGAGATCGAAAGCGTTCAGCTTTTGGTGGATACGATGAGAGAATTTGAGAAATCCATTATTAAATAACATCACCTAGTCATGAAAAAAGTATTGGTTGCTACGGAGAAACCATTTGCTCCGGTCGCTGTTAAAGGTATCCGGGAAGTGGTGGAGAAAGCTGGTTATGGCCTTCTGCTTCTTGAAAAATATACCGCACCTGAACAGCTCTATGAGGCAGCTAGCCAGGCAGATGCCATGATTGTCAGGAGCGATTTGGTTACACGCGAAGTACTCAATGCCGCACCCAACCTAAAGATTGTTGTCAGAGCTGGAGCCGGTTATGACAATATCGACCTGGCTGCCGCCACCGAGAAGGGTGTCGTTGCTATGAATACCCCGGGTCAGAACTCCAATGCCGTTGCAGAACTGGCCTTTGGTATGATGGTGTTCAACGCCAGAGCTCAGTTCAGTGGCAAAGCCGGGACTGAATTACGCGGCAAGAAGCTCGGAATTCATGCATTTGGCTATGTTGGCAAATATGTGGCTATGATAGCTAAAGGGTTTGGCATGGAAGTTTCTGCCTCCGATCCGTTCATTCCGCAGGAAGAGATCAGTGCCGCTGGGGTTAAACCAGTTGATTCAGTTGAGGAACTTTACCGGAGTTGCCAATACATTTCACTGCATATCCCATCGAACGATAAAACGAAGAAATCAATTGGCGCAGCTCTGCTTTCCCTGATGCCTGATAACGGGGTGCTGGTCAATACCGCCCGTAAAGAGGTGATCCACGAAGAAGAGCTGATGCAAATCATGGAATCCAAGCCTAAGTTCCAGTACCTCACCGATGTGGCACCAGAAGCTGCGGCTTTGTTCCAGGAAAAATTCCCCGGTCGCTACTTCGGCACACCCAAAAAGATGGGTGCCCAGACGGAAGAGGCTAATATCAACGCGGGTATCGCTGCTGCTGAACAGATTCGTGATTTCTTCGAAAAAGGGGATGTCAGGTTTAAAGTAAATAAATAGAAACCTATGGCGATATTAAAACCATTTCGCGGTGTGAGACCGCCCCGGGAGCTGGCCAGTAAGGTTGCTTCCCGGCCGTATGATGTATTAAATTCGGCTGAAGCCCGCGTTGAGGCTGCCGGAAATGAGCAGTCACTGCTTCACCTGATCAAGCCTGAAATCAACTTTTTTCCCGAGGTGGATGAGCATGATCCCAAGGTTTATGAAAAGGCTGCCGAAATGTTCACCCTCTTCAGACAGCGGCGCTGGCTGATCGAGGATGATAAGGAGATGTATTACATCTATGCCCAGACTATGGACGGGGTAACACAGTACGGGCTGGTGGGATGCGCCGGCGTGGCTGATTATATGGACGGCGTTATTCTCAAACATGAGCTGACTCGAGCCGATAAAGAGGAAGATCGCATGAAACATGTGCGAATCACTAGTGCCAATCTTGAACCCGTTTTTTTTACCTATCGTGCTGTTCCTGAGTTAGATGCTGTTATCTCACAGTGGGTTGAATCCCATGAAGCCGAATATGACTTCACCTCGGTTGATGGCATTGGACACCACTTCTGGGTGATCGATGATGACGAAGTGATTAACGTGATTACCAAGCTGTTCGCTACCATCCCTAACACCTACGTGGCCGATGGTCATCACCGTACCGCAGCTGCGGCATTGGTGGGCAATGAGCGCAGGAAAGCGAATCCTAACCATACTGGGAAGGAAGAGTATAATTACTTTCTGGCTGTTCATTTTCCTGATAATCAGCTTAGAATCATCGATTATAACCGGGTGGTCAAAGATCTGAATGGACTGACTCCTGCTGAATTGCTGGAAAAGCTGAAGGTGAACTTCGCGGTCGAACGCAAAGGCCCTGAGATCTACAAGCCAGCAGCCCTGCATAACTTTGGGATGTATCTGGGTGGTGAGTGGTACAGCCTGACGGCAAAACCAGGAACCTTCAATGATAGTGATCCCATCGGAGTACTAGATGTCACGATCTGTTCGAACTTGATCCTCAAGGATATCCTGGGAATTGAAAATCTCAGGACTGATAAGCGGATTGATTTTGTCGGGGGAATTCGCGGACTTGGTGAGCTGAGCCGGCGGGTTGATAGTGGGGAGATGGCTGTTGCTTTTGCCCTCTATCCGGTATCCATGAAACAGTTAATGGATATCGCCGACACGGGGAACATCATGCCACCGAAAACAACCTGGTTTGAACCAAAGCTGCGCAGCGGACTGGTGGTTCATACGTTTTAACGGCTGTTCACTCTGAGACTGTAATGCCCAGTGGCACTTCTCGCCTCAATGGTGATGGTCCAGCTGCCGATAAATTCATCCTGGTCTTCAGCCTTCCAACGGAACTGCTGATTCCAGTTGACATCAGCAAGTGGTGAGATGGTGATTTCCTGAAAGACTTCATCGTCAGGCTTGCTTAGCAAAATGACCAATTCACCTTCTGTGAGGGTGCCACGGGCGCTGAATCCGATGCTCAAATCACCCTCTTTTACCTGGTAGGTAAAACTGGTAGAATGGGTGAGGCCTTCTAGGTTTTTGCTGATATTGAGAGATGAACCCCCTTCGGGATTCCAATTGCCCTGGAGGTGGCTGAATCCTCTCAAAAAATGGTTGGGATTGACGGTAGTAATCTGATCACCCCCATACTTGCGTATCTCTTCAATAGCCTTCTGATACTGCTCCCCAAAATCCTTCTGGATCTGGATTTGTTCCTCCCTCAACCGCCTCATGTTATCGTATTGATTATGCATCATTTTCTCCAGTTCCTTCTTGACCATTTCTTCTCTCTTCTGTTCGTCAGTTTTTTCCTGGGCTTGGACCACATTAGATGCCATAATCAATGCAGCAAGCAGAATCAGTCCTAATGCTTTTGTTTTCATTTATAATTGGTTTTTCTATCGATTCAAAAATACATCGCTGAGAAGGTGAATTGCGTTAACACCCGGTTAATGTGGAGTTAAACCTGTTCTTGCCAAGAGAATTCGGCTAATTTTACCGGAGTAATATGAAAAATAATCGCTCCATCATTCTGGTGACTTCCTTGGCCATTCTCTTGCTACTGGGCATGGAAGCCCTGCTGGTTGCTCGTATCTATCGTCTTCAGGAGGAGAAGTTTGACTACCGCTACCGGGAGATTCTCCAAACAGGTCTAGACCTCATCGATCGACAACCTGGGAATCTCGGATTTGATGATGCTTATCAAATTATGGAAGGGGTATCTCAAAGATTATTAGTCTTTTATCAATCTAGGGAGGTGGATACGCTTATCTTCGGTCAGACCGCTCTAAGACAGTTTCACTCGTTTTTGATGGCCGAACAGGACATTGATAATTACCTGAAAGAATACCTTCAGCAGAGTAGAGAAGAGACTCAGTTTAACTCCTATTTTGTCATTACCGATTTAGCTTTGCTTCCGGATGATGGCTCGCTTTCCCTTTATCGTGAACAGAGAGATACGGCATGGAGCTATCGTGATACCCTGCTTATACCGGATCATGTGTTGCCGGTCTATCACTATACTTACTCGGGGAACGGTTTTCAAATCGGGTTTAATTATTATGTCGATTTTAGTAATCGCAAGATGATCCTCCTGCGCCAGGTGGCCGGAAGCCTGGCCTTGTCAGCGATAGCCTTGTTTTTGACGGGGTTCTTTTTTTTGTATACGCTTCGTAACTTAATGGAAGAGAAGAAGTTGTCGCAATTAAAAACAGACTTTATCAATAACATGACCCATGAGCTGAAAACGCCCCTATCGACTATCTCGGTAGCGACTAGCACGATGGAGAACGACCGGGTCTTGTCGGATCCCATCAAGGTTCGCCAGACCCTTGAAATCATCAAACGACAAAACCGCCAGCTCAGCAAGCAGATCAATCACCTCCTGGAAATCAGTATGTGGGAGAAAAAGCAGTTCTCCCTGGATCTCCAGCCAATCGAAGTGCGTCAATTTTTCGACTCAATCATCGAGTCGTTTAAGCTGGAACATCAGGATAAAGGTTGTAACTTAACACTGGAGTATGACCTGGAATGCGAGGTTTTCCCATTTGATGAGTTACAACTAACCATTGCCGTGCATAATCTGTTAGCTAATGCCTGTAAATATAACCAGAGTACCCCGGAGATTGCAGTTCACGTCACTTGTCGAAATAGTCTGATAATCAAAGTTTCCGATAACGGGATCGGAATCAGTCGGGAGGATCAGAAACATATCTTTGAAAAGTTTTA
The DNA here is from genome assembly GCA_012523435.1 of Bacteroidales bacterium. GTDB lineage: Bacteria > Bacteroidota > Bacteroidia > Bacteroidales > UBA12481 > UBA12481. Next base: position 10,286 of record JAAYIP010000075.1, read on the forward strand.
CCGGGTTTCAACCGGTAATATCCATAAGGTCAAAGGATTAGGCCTCGGGCTATTTTATGTCAGGCAAATTGCGGAAGCACATGGCGGATCAGTGGAAGTAGCCAGTCGACCCGGTAAGGGCAGTATTTTCACCATAAATTTACCGATTGATGGAAAAAATCAGAGTTCTGTTAGCTGAGGATGACTTGGATTTGGGTAACATTCTGGCACAATACCTTGAAATGCAGGAATTTAGTGTTGTTCTGACTCGTGATGGTGGTGAGGCGTGGGAGTCATTCCAGAAATACCCATACGATATTTGCGTTCTCGATGTGATGATGCCAGTGATGGATGGGTATCAGCTGGCAGAAAGGATCAGAAGACATTCACCTACTATACCTTTCCTGTTTCTGACGGCCAAAAGTCTGAAGGAGGACCGCATCAGGGGACTAAAGATTGGTGCTGATGACTATATCTGTAAGCCTTTTGAGGTGGATGAGTTGGTTCTAAGGATTCACAACATTTTGAAGCGGGCTGGTTCACCAGTTGAACAGGAGGAGGAGGTATTTCAGATTGGAAACAGTCGGTTTAATTTTCAGGAGCTGATGATTCATTCTGAAAATCAATCATTTAAGCTGACGTTGAAAGAGGGAATGCTACTGAAGTATCTATTACAGCATCAGAATCGGTTGGTCAAGCGGGAGGAGATCCTGACTCAGGTTTGGGGTGAAAATGACTATTTCCTTGGCCGAAGCATGGATGTGTTTGTCAGCCGCCTCCGGAAGTACCTCTCCTCGGAGACTTCAGTGACCCTGGAGACCGTGCGCGGAACCGGATTTATCTTACGGCTCCGCAGCACATGAACCCGACTACACCGATTAGGGCTCTAATCCTTTGAGTAGTTTTTCGGAGTTTAGCATCATTTCAATATACTGTGCTCTCTTGTAAACCAATGGGTTAAGTGTTTTTGCCCGGCTAAGTAGTCCCCTGAATTCATGAAGATTAGAGAAGCGATGAGCCGACATCCAGCCCTCGATAAATTCGTTCATCTGACTGATCTGCTCAATACCATTTTTATATAATGTGCTGACAACTTGCACGGTATCCGCTCCAGCCAGTAGCAGCTTCACTGCTTCTTCACCTCCGTGAATCCCCCGACTGGCAATGATTTCCAACGGTGATTCCCCATACAGCAGACCGGCGTACCGCAGGGTCAGTCGATAATCTTTTTTCGTGCTTAGGTTCCACGGCGTGATATGTTTTACTTGATCAATGTCAATGTCTGGTTGAAACAGTTGATTGAACAGAATTACTCCCTTGATTCCAGTGTCTTTTAGTAAATTTATGAAATTCAGGAGGTTAGAATAGCTTGGGCTGAGTTTAACGCTGACTGGTATCTGTACAGCCTCTACAACTTTTTTCGCGATGGCTATTTGACGGGCTTCTACCTCAGCGGAAGACAATTCGTTTGAGAAGGGAATGGTGTAAAAATTAAGTTCGAGTCCATCAACGCCGGTTTTTTCTATCAGTTTCGCATAGCGTACCCACGTCTCTTCGAATACAGCATTTAGGCTGGCTATGAGTGGTATTTTAACCGCTAACTTTGCCTTAGTGAGATGATTAAGGTATTCCTCCGGGCCGGCATAAACTGTGTCGGGGGATATCTGGATCATTTCGGCATGGCGATTATTATACCCTTCCAGCTGTTGTTCCAAGCGGATCTCCTCCAGCTGGATCTGCTCTTCAAACAAGGATTTAAATACAATGGCTCCGGCACCTGCTTTTTCCATCTGGATTAGGTTTTCCGGATTCTCAGTCAGATTGTTGGCTCCTACGATGATGGGACTATCGATAGGTAATCCCAGGTAATTGGCAGATAATTTTCCCATAATAAGATTGATTTGTCCTATTAGAACGTTTGGGGAGGGAAATAGTTTACTGATCGGGGGATATTTGAGGGTTCAGTTTGAATCTAGACTCAGGATAACCCACTTGTTGGATGATGAGATCCAGTACGATGAGAGTAGCCAGGGTATCAACAGCTTTTCGTTTTGAGATTCTGGCGCGCCGGGCCAAATTTTTGAGGGTAATTGCTTCGTTCTGTTCCAACAGCTCAAAGAGTGTTTTTTCAATGTTGGAGTAGCGAATAAATGATCCTTTCTTTTGCTTCATTTTTTGCCAGACAGCCACCATAACATCATCAGCCTGAATATTTTCATCTCTGGATCGAACATATGCCTGCCAGGTGCCGTTCTCTTCTTTTACCTGGTGTGGACGGTGGGGGCTAGGCGGGACCCACACTTCTAACACAGTTTTGCCACCTTCCTGCCACACTTTCGATTCGAAGTGGATCTCAGGCTTTGAAAAGAGGTGCGCTGCCGATTCGATCATGTAGTACTCTTCATCTGTCCTGACTCCCGCAATGACGCCATTATCCTTCACCCCGATCAGTAGCCTTCCGCCATTGGTATTGGCAAAAGCCACCAGGCTCCGGGCGATCTTTCTCGAGTCGGTGATGCCGAATTTAAAATCCTGTTGCTGGTGCTCCCCTTCCAGGATCAGAGATTGCAGGTAAGAGACTTTCTTCATGTTTTTCCTCGTCAAAATTGCTTAAAATTGGCCAGTTTATTGCTCATTTTCGATTCTCTATTCTGATGGATAACCTCCAACCCAATTCCAATCTGCCGATTCTGGAGTACCCACTGACGATACACTCTTTTCAGTGCGATCTGACCCGAAAACTTAGCATTCCTGGGCTCTTCGGGGTTTTTGGGGAGGCTGCTCACCACGATGCTACGCGCAGAGGATGGGGCTATGAAGCACTACTCAACAGGAATGAGGCCTGGGTTTTGATTCGTATCGTAGTGGAAATCAATAGAATGCCATCATGGGAAGAGCAAGTGGTGATTAAAACCTGGCCAAAGACTATGGAGGGAGTTGTGGCTATCCGTGATTTCCAGGTTAAAGATCAACAGGGTCAGATCCTGGTGGCCGGCACCTCTGTCTGGAGTTTGGTAGATCTCGAAAAAAGACGTCCCCTGCGGATGACCAGTATCAATCCACCTCCTGGACCTATGTCCTACCCGGATGCAGTGGTGGTAAAACCCGAAAAGATCTCCTGGCCTGATGATCTGATCACCTGCGCAACAATCCAGGCCAAATACAGCGCAATCGATATGAATATGCATGTGAATAATGCACGATATATCGAATGGGTTGTCAATGAGATTCCGATGGAGGTTCTCCTATCGCGCCGGCTACAGCGGGTGAGCCTGAATTTTATCTCAGAAGTGAAGCCTGGGGATGTTGTTGAAGTAAAAGTGCCTGTTAGACAGGTAGATAACGATCATTACTGTGGCTTTGTTTCCTTTCTGCAAAGCGGGAATCCAGCTTTTGCTTCCGATTTTCAGTTTGATTCCACATTTTAGTATTTTTAACGTATGACTGTTATCGCCCATAATTTGGAACTGATCAAAGGCCAGCTGCCTGATGGGGTGAGATTGGTTGCGGTTTCAAAGACCCAGCCACCCGAGAGGATCATGGAAGCCTACAAGGCAGGACAACGCATTTTTGGTGAAAATCGAGTCCAGGAATTGCTGGCTAAACACGACGTCCTTCCCGAAGATATACGCTGGCATCTAATTGGTCATTTACAAACCAACAAGGTCAAACAGATTGTTCCTGTAGTGGAGATGATTCACTCCATTGATTCCGAGAAACTGATGTCGGCCATCTCAAAGTCGGCACTATCCATGGGAAAGGTCGTGGATGGTCTGCTGCAGGTGCACATTGCACAGGAGGAAACTAAGTTTGGCCTCGATGAGCAGGAGTTGAACAGCATTCTGGACGGCTGTTGTGCGGGGAGGTATGCGGGTGTGGCTGTCCATGGCCTGATGGGAATGGCCACGTTTACTGATGATCCGGACCAGGTGAGAAAGGAGTTTAAGTATCTAAAAAATCTCTTTCTGTCAGTTAAGGACAAGTACTTTGCTGCTGATGATCGCTTTGCCGAGATTTCGATGGGGATGTAAAGCGATTATCTGTTGGCTGTGGAGGAGGGAAGTACCCTCGTCAGGATCGGTACCAGTATTTTTGGGAAGCGTTAACAAGAAACGATAATAGAAAAAACTATGGTTGATCTTACCACTACCTATGCCGGGCTTAATCTGGCTAATCCATTGATTGTCAGTAGCTCAGGATTATCTGATTCCGTTGTGAAAATCGAACGGCTGGCCGGTTATGGTCCGGGTGCCATTGTATTAAAATCCTTGTTTGAGGAGCAGATCATGGCTGAAGCTGGCAAGCTGATGGATGGTCATGATTATCCGGAGGCTTCCGATTATATCAGGAACTATACCAAGGATCATTCGGTGGGTGAGTATCTGAAATTGATCTCATCTGCAAAAAGTAAGATTGGTATTCCATTGATTGCCAGTATCAATTGTTTGACCAGCACCGATTGGATTGGATTTGCGCGTCAGATAGAGGAGGCAGGAGCGGATGCCTTGGAGTTGAATATGTTTTTGCTTCCGATTGATGGTAGTGACCCCCGTAAGATAGAACAGGTGTATCTAGATCTTATACAGCGAGTTAAGGGAAAGACGAATTTGCCATTGATCATAAAAATCAGTCCTTATTTTTCGAACTTGATCCATTTGGTTCAGCAGTTTCATGCTGTTGGTGCTTCTGCTGTTGTTATGTTCAACCGTCTGTATGAACCGGACATTGATGTGGAGGCCCTGAAGATCACTCACGCCGAAGTGTTTAGCAATTCCTCTGATTTACGTCATACGCTACGATGGATTGGTTTGATTTCCGATCCTTTACGCAAAATTGACTTGTCAGCTTCGACAGGAGTACATGATTCAGAAGCGGTGATCAAGCTCCTCTTGGCCGGGGCTCAAACCGTTCAGGTGTGTTCTGTTTTGTATCGTAATGGTCCTCAGTATATTGAGGATCTTGTGGGAGGATTAACCCGTTGGATGGAGGAGAAAAAATACTCTAAAATTGATCAGTTCAGAGGGAAGATGAGCTACAGAAGCATAGAAAATCCCCGAACCTGGGAGCGTTCCCAGTTTATGCGGTATTTTTCCAATTATCATTAGGAAGCTTTTATGTTCAGCTTCTGGC
>JAAYIP010000362.1 GCA_012523435.1 Bacteroidales bacterium
AAAAAAAATGGCTCAGAGCTATCTGAAAAAGGAAAAAAGGTTTAAATTTGCCAACCCAATTGCGAGAATAGCTCAGTTGGTAGAGCACGACCTTGCCAAGGTCGGGGTCGCGGGTTCGAGTCCCGTTTCTCGCTCTGGTGTTTAAACCTGTCAGGTTTTCTCAACCTGACAGGTTTTTTTTCACACTCACACTCACACCCACCTAGCCCAGGTGGCGGAATTGGTAGACGCGCTGGACTTAAAATCCAGTGGCCATTTACGGCCGTACCGGTTCGATCCCGGTCCCGGGCACAAGAAGAAGCCACAGGCTGATCAAAGCCGCTAAAAGAGGTAAAAGCTATCGGGCAATTATTATTTTTGAGTTGATTAACCTCAAGCTTATGAACAGAATGTTGCCCATCATGATAATTGCAATCGCCCTGCTATCCGGATTATCCTCTTGCGAAAAGAAGAATCCGGTGGCGGAGTTTCAGACCGCCAAAGGGAATTTCTCCGTAGAATTATTCATCGACCGGGCTCCGGTGACTGCCGGAAACTTTCGCGACTTAATCAAGAGAGGAGTCTTTGATGGTGCCTGTTTTTATCGGATTGTGAGAGATTTCAGTTCCAGTAATCCCGTAAATATCAATGTAATACAGGGAGGTGTCGATCGGATGGAGTCCAAGCCAACGACTGATCCCATCGCGCATGAAAACACTGATCAGACGGGGATCAGGCATCTTGATGGGGTGATCTCTATGGCCAGGGATGCTGTCGGAACGGCATCAACCGAATTTTTTATCTGTGTTGGCGATCAGCCTGAGCTGGATATGCGGGGATTGCGTAACCCTGACGGGCAAGGGTTTGCTGCTTTTGGGCAGGTGGTCGATGGCATCAAGGTGGTTCGAGCGATCTATAGTAGTCAGGCTGCTGGTGAAGAGCTGAGCCCGAATATCAGAATTCATAAGGTGAGGATTAAGTAATGCCTATATCAGATTATGCTTTTAAACTCCCCCCTAGGGGTATGCGGATTCTGAGATTCCCGCTTATCCGCCTGGTGCTGGCCGTCATCTTTTTTATCACCTTCTTGGGCTCCGGCGTGTTTATCACCAGCGTAATCCGGGGTCTCATGCTAAAAGGTGGATATCCAATTCTGGATGATTTTATCCAGATGATCGTCCTCTCGCTGATGGCCATTGTTGGATACTGGATATACTGCGGACTGGTTGAGGGCCGCACACCGACCGAGCTAAGTCGCAAACATCTTGTAGTCCAAACCGGAGCCGGTCTGCTGATGGGATTTGCGTTTATTACCCTGATTATTGGGATGATAGCGGTTGGTAAAGGCTATTATATATCGGGATGGAACGCTCCATATCTGGTTCTGCCAGCCCTGATCATGTCGATTCAAGCGGGGATTGTGGAGGAGATCTTTACCAGAGGGATTCTTTTCCGGATCGTTGAAGAGTTTTTGGGGACCTGGCTCTCTGTACTTCTCTCGGCCCTGGTGTTTGGCTTCATGCACATCTGGAACCCCAATGCCACCATTTTCAGCTCCCTGTCGATTGCTCTCACAGCTGGAGTCATCCTGGCACTGCTCTATGTGATCACCCGAAAACTCTGGGTGCCGATAGGGCTTCATATCGGCTGGAACCTTACCCTGGGTGGAATCTACGGAGCACCGGTCAGCGGAACAGAGGCGGTCGGATTGCTTAAAGGGAGTCTGCAGGGGCCGGAATGGCTTACCGGTGGTGATTTTGGTCCGGAGGCCTCAATCCTGACATTAGCTGTGTTCCTGCTGTTCGGAGTCGTTCTAGTCAGAAAGATCATCCGGGACGCTTCCTGGATGAGTCCACTATGGAGGGAAAATCATGATAAAAATTGAACAAGCTAACGTTGAGGATACCCCTGCCATTGTTGCTTTTCAGCTTGCCATGGCACTGGAGACAGAAGAGTTACGCCTCGATCCGCCAATGGTACAGCAGGGAGTTAACGCAGTTTTTAACGATCCTGGCAAAGGGTTTTATCTGGTAGCCCGAGATGGTAATAAGCTGATATCTAGCCTGATGATCACGTATGAGTGGTCTGATTGGCGCGCAAAAACGGTTTGGTGGATCCAGTCGCTCTATGTGTTACCTGAGTATCGACAACAGGGAGTTTTCCGGCAGATGTTCGATTGGCTCTCGC
>JAAYIP010000076.1 GCA_012523435.1 Bacteroidales bacterium
AAGAAATGGACCATGCCCGTCAGAGAATGGGGCGCTATTATTAACCAGCTGATCATTAAATTTGGTGACAGATGTGGTATACAATAAATCGGAAGCTATCCATTTACACAAAAATTTGTACAGGCTCCTCTTATGGGGCAGGATGTTTTATACCACCTGCCCCATAATTAACCTATTTGTAATAATATAAAGCATTGATGTTGATAAATTCTAATATTCGAGTGTTTTGCTCTTTTGCTTTATTAGTCATTACTTCAATGACTTATAGCTGTCGAACTAAAATACCCATCGAATTCCCCGATTTTAAGTCTTTACCAGTGCTGAACAGTTTTCTGGTGGCCGATAGTGTGATCCGCGTGCATCTTTCGATGGCGGATGCTTTGGATACCGTTCCGCTTCCTCTGGTAGAAAATGCCACCGTTAGCTTCTATGTGAATGATACGTTTACCGGAAACCTGTATCCAGCCGGGAATGGATATTACGAGACAGATGTGAGAGCCAGAGAAGGTAATATTTATCGTTTTGAGGCCGAGATTCCGGATTTCCCCACAGTCAGTGCTCAGGATAGTATTCCGGAGTCTGTCCCTTTATTATCCATTGAGCATATCTTGAAGGCAGGGGTAGATGATGAAGGCCATACTTTTCCGGCTGTAAAGATTACAATTCCTGTGAACACACAGAAAATCAAATATTTGCATGTATTGGCGAGACTCAATAAAAATGAAGGTCAATGGAAAGATTGGCAATTAAAGGATTTTCACGATCCTGTGCTGGTAGCGGAAGGATTGCCAATTGCGGTTTTCAGTACCGAACTTATTCAGGATACCATATACACCATGCAAATCGATTATTCAACCGGAGGATGGAGATGTCTTGGTGATAGTTGCTGGATGCCTTTATATCCATTTGTTATCGAACTAAAAAGTATTTCTTATGCTTATTATCAATATCTGAAACAGTTGTATTTGTACAATTCGGGACGCTACCCTGATTTTCAGTTTGCTCCTTATAAGGCCTTTCCTCTGTTTTCAAATGTCAATAATGGTATGGGGGTAGTAGCGGGATACTCATCTTATTTGTCGGACGTAGTAAATCCGTAGGACTGAACCATGAAAAAAACATTTCAACTAAGGTTCTTCTGGGCTTTTTGGGTGTTTTTTACATCATCTCTTCCCTATATCAATGCGCAAACCAAGGTATCCGGTTTTGTCAGGGATCTGAAGAGTGGGGAGCGTCTGATCGGTGCCCATATTTTGAAAAATGAAGACTTATCGGGCACCGTATCAGATAACAATGGCTATTTCTCCTTAATCGTTCATACTCCTACCCAAATTAAAATCTCATATATTGGCTATCATCCGGTTTTCGTCTCCATTGATCAACAGAAGGATACGCTGCTCGAAGTAAATCTTGATCAGGGCGAGCAGCTCGATGAAGTAGTCATACAAGGTAATCGTCGGCAGCGGAACAATGTGGTGACAATGAAGATGCAGGAAATCAGTAAGCTGCCATCGCTGGGGGGCAAGCCGGATGTCCTGAAAAGTTTACAGCTGTTGCCAGGGGTGATGGCGCAAAACGAAGGATCGAGTCTGCTGCTGGTCAGGGGCGGAGAACCCGGACAGAATCTTTATCTGTTCGATAATGCTCCGGTTATCTATGTAAATCATTTAGGGGGATTTATGTCTGTATTTAATCCCGATATCATTTCTTCGATTGATCTGTATAAAGGAGGATTTCCGGCTCGTTATGGAGGGAGATTGTCTTCGGTGATGGATATTTCACAGCGTGACGGGGATCGGCATGCCTTTAAAAGTTCCTTCAGCGCCGGTGTGACTGATCTTTCCTTTTCAGTTGAAGGTCCGGCTCCGCTTAAAAATTCCTCTTTTATTTTGACCGGAAGGAAAACGCTGACCGATGGACTGATGGCTACTTACTCATGGTTAAGTGAAAGTAATGATTTTGTAGTTGCCTATGGTTTTCATGATCTGAACGGCAAATTCTCATGGCAACCCGATGATCGCAACAGTTTTCACTTCAATCTCTATCAGGGGGATGATTATTTGAATTTCTGGGCTTTTAACAGAATTGAACATATTGATTACATCGAAAGGACAACAGCACATATCGGTAACACATGGGGTAACTGGCTCGTTTCGGGACGATGGAACCGGGTAGTTTCTGCTCGCTTGTTCATAACAAATACCCTTTCGTATACCAGTTATCGATTGAATTTAGGAGTTTATTATACCGTGACAGATACCATCAAACAAACACCCATTGAAAGAAGATATTTGTCAACGGTTACAGATCTTTCTTATCGTGCGAATCTTAAATATCAACTATTAAAAAGCTGGCAGGTCGAAGGCGGATGGCAAGCCTCGGCTTTCAAGCACATCCCAAACTTCTGGTATCAATCGGATATCGAATATCAAAACGAAGGAGAGAAACTCAGATCATATGAGCTGGCTGCTTATATCGAGAACAATATAAATCTGGACACCCGATTTGAGGCCAATCTGGGATTGCGCCTTGTTTCGTATTTTGCTGATGGTTATCAGAATTTATCTTTAGAGCCCAGGGTGCGTTTGAACTATAATTTTGCTCTTGATCAGAATTTGCAATTCACCTACCATCGGGTGACCCAAAACCAGCAATTGCTGTTCACTGCGGGCAACATCATGAACAATGAGGTTTGGTTGCCGGCTATTAAAGGAATAGAACCGGCGAACTCAGAACAGTTTACTTTCGGATGGAATGGTTCTTTTCATGAGGGAAAATATGTTGCCGAGGTAACGGGATATTACAAAACAATGTCGAATCTGGCTACTTATAGCGAAGGCTATTCGAATCTGCTGGGCGACAGCGAATGGCGCAACAAGGTTGTCACAGGGGGAACAGGTACATCAAAAGGGATCGAATTCCTGTTGAAAAAACAATATGGAAGTTTTTCGGGCTTTGTGAGTTATGCTTACAGCAGAACGACCCGGCAGTATCCGCAGATTAATAAGGGTGAAGCATATATTTTCGATTATGACCGACCCCATTCTATATCCTTGAATATTCATAAAAAGCTGAACGAAAAGTGGAGTTTTGATGCGGTATGGGTATACCAGACGGGATTGCCTTATACGCCTGTAATAGGAAGACAATTGACGCTTAATACTAAACCCGATAAAAATGGAAATTTCAGTTATTATGAAACTCTTTTATACGGTGAGCGTAACAGTGCCCGCATGAAAGACTATCACCGGCTGGATATTGGGATTACCCTAAATACGGTCACCCGTCACAACCGGAAAGCCATCTGGATTTTCTCGGTGTATAATTTGTACAACAGACAGAATCCTGTTTACTATTATTACAACACTAGCGAGAATGGCGGTTACGATCGACCTGAATACAATACCGGATTTAAGCCGACTTATCTTTATCAGATGAGTTTTTTCCCAATTATCCCATCGGTTTCCTACAAGCTCTATTTTGAAAAAACCGAAGTCAAACAGATTAAAACCGGATCAAACTGGTTTGACCGTTTACCCAAATTAGATCTTGGGATGAAGTTGAAAATCAAAGCGACTTATGGAAGATATCCCGGTTTATATAACAGTAATCGTGGAATATTGGCAAATTATCCCAGCTATAATCTCGATGTCGATTACAAGATTGTCAAATCCTTGGCGGTTGGTTTGTCTTTGGGATACAGTGATATTACAATTCAAACTAATCCTACAAGTAGCGATTGGACAACTTCCAATATTAAAATGCCTTACGGAGGATTGTCGGTTCACTTTCATCCTCTTGACTTTTTTATCAAAAAACCGGCGCCACGCTTCGACTTTTACTTTTTGGGAAGATACGGTTTCAATTATATAAATTCACTTGAGGGTTGGTATCCGACCAACGGCTTTCATTTTGGAATGCTCCACGGGCTGGGCATGGACTTTTATCTGACCAAGCATTTGGGCATATTTGGAGAAGGAATAATCGCTATTTCACCAACGATCACATGGGCTTGGAGGGCAGGAGTGAGTTTGAGGTTTTAACCCGGATTATTCATAAACTTAAATTCGTTGGGTAAGATTACTTTTTTCGCCAGCAGATTGAAGGGAGCCAACCAAATTTTCTGAATTTCTATAACGGATCACCACAAAGAAGCCTGATTGTTGGCCCATTCGACCCTATTTTGCCGAGTTGTCAACAGAGATTGCCTGTTCCCGAAGGATTTTACTCAATGATCGTGCATTTGGAAGGAACTGACCCGGTCAGCAACGTTGCAGGATTGTAAGCCTTCGGCCATGAGCATATTGCCAAGAGCTACAAGACTGTGATGTAATGGAATTAAGATTGCTTTTTATAGTTGGATGGTAGCAGGTCTTTAAGTTGGCTAACCTTGTAATTGGGGATCACT
>JAAYIP010000363.1 GCA_012523435.1 Bacteroidales bacterium
CAGGAAGAGTTGAAAGTTGTGACTACAGTGGCGCCAAGCGCCAAGGAAATAGAGGACCTGCTGTTTGCTAACAAGCTGGTCAAGCATACAAAATCTAACGCCATTGTTCTGGTTCGCGACAGCCAACTGCTGGCTAGTGGTACGGGACAGACTTCGCGGGTGGATGCCCTCAAGCAGGCTATCGCAAAGGCCCGGGAGTTTGGATTTGATCCCAAAGGAGCTGTTATGGCCTCCGATGCTTTTTTCCCGTTTGCGGATAGTGTTGAGATTGCCTTTAATGCCGGAATACGCTCGGTGATCCAGCCGGGTGGCTCTGTCAGAGATCAGGAATCGATCGATTATTGCAATCAAACGGGGATGTCAATGGTTTATACCGGTATCAGACATTTCAAACACTAAACAACAATAACAACCATTCAATATGGGCCTATTTTCATTTCTGACCCAGGAAATCGCGATCGACCTTGGTACGGCCAACACGATCATCATTCATAATGATAAAATCGTGGTCGATGAACCTTCGATCGTCGCCATTGACGTATCCACCGGCAAACTTTTCGCTTTAGGGGAAAAGGCCAGGCAGATGCACGGAAAAACCCATGATAACATTAAGGTTATCAGGCCTTTAAGAGATGGAGTTATCGCGGATTTTAATGCCGCAGAGCTGATGATCCGGGGCATGATTAAAATGATTTCGGGCAAGACAAAGTTTGCAGCTCAATCTCTGCGGATGATTGTCTGCATCCCTTCGGGCAGTACTGAGGTAGAGATGCGTGCCGTGCGCGATTCGTCGGAACATGCCGGAGCCCGGGAGGTGTATATGATCTATGAACCGATGGCTGGTGCCATGGGGATTGGCCTGGATGTGCTGGCCCCGGATGGCAATATGATCGTGGATATCGGCGGGGGGACCACCGAGATTGCGGTTATCGCCCTGGGTGGTATTGTATGCAATGAGTCGATGCGCATTGCCGGCGACGAGTTTACCCTTGATATCCAGGCTTATATGAGGCATCAGCATAACATCAAAATTGGGGAACGATCGGCTGAGGATATTAAGATCCATGTTGGTGCGGCGCTACCGGTTCTGGATAGTCCTCCGCAGGATTATGTGGTGCGCGGTCCCAATCAGATGACTGCCCTGCCGATCGAGCTACCAGTTTCGTATAGTGAGGTGGCTCACGCACTGGATAAATCGCTGTCAAAGATCGAAACGGCCATCTTGAGTGTCCTCGAACGAACACCTCCGGAATTGTATGCTGATATTGTGAATAATGGTATTTACCTGACTGGTGGTGGGGCTTTGCCGAAAGGACTCGACAAGCGGCTGGCTGATAAGATGAACATTCCGTTCAAAGTAGCGGAAGATCCATTGCACTCCGTTGCCAGGGGTACCGGAATCGCGTTGAAGAACATCGCCCGTTTCCCCTTTCTGATGAGATAGTATGAAACTCTATGCAAAATCTCCTGCGGTTTATTATCCGGTACAGCTTCCAGATTGTATTCATCATACTGGAGATCATTGCATTAACGCTTGTCTTTAATCGAAATCCACTGCCTCATGCCCGCTTTTTCCAGCTGGTGCAGGGAGCCAACGGATTCATCTATCATCAGGTCAGCAAGGCCACCAGCTTCTTCAATCTCAAAGGAGAGAATGCCATCTTGGCAACCGAAAATGCCCGGCTGCGGCACGAGCTTAGCAATCGAACCGAAGCGGTTCGCCTGAATGATTCTATCGCAACCCTAAGTAACCCGGTGGTTCGGTATGATTATATCCCTGCGGTGGGGGTAAACAATTCAGTAAACAAGCAAAACAACCACCTGACTATCAATGTGGGATCAAGGCATGGGGTTCGGCCCGATATGGGTGTGGTGGGCCCCTCGGGGATTGTGGGCGTTGTTCGGAACGTATCCGCTAATTACAGTACTGTACTGTCGGTATTAAACTCCAAGTTTCGGGCCAGTGTCAAGATTCAGGATGAGAGCTTCTTTGGCACCTTGATATGGGATGGGCTAAGCTTCCGGGATGCTCTTTTAACTGAGGTTCCGGGTTATGCCCGCGTTTTTGAGGGTCGGCCGGTGG
>JAAYIP010000077.1 GCA_012523435.1 Bacteroidales bacterium
CTCTGGAACTTCTCTGCATCCGTATTAAATTCCATATTCGGATCCAGTGCCTGAATTTCGCAGCGGATATGGCGTTGTTGAGCCAACAAATCCAGGTCGGAAACGACATCACGAATCAGCTCCACAGGCTTCTCCGATCGAATCGACAGGGGCTCCTTTCCCTTTTCCAGCTTACGGAATCGCATGATCTCCAAAACCAACTTCTGAAGTTTGATACTGTTATTCAGAATCTTAACCAACCTTTGTTTTCCGCGTGGAGGAGCTCCTTCCTCCATGAGAGCGTGCGTGTGGGCAGTGATCAGCGTGAGGGGTGTCCGGAACTCATGAGCCAGCTGAGTAAAAAATTCGAGCTTATAATTCTGCAGTTCTTCTTCCTTTTGCTTCTTAAACTCCTGAAGTGCAGCCTCTTTGCGCCGGGCTTCACGCCGTCGGTAGGCGGTGAAGATGATTAACTGAGCACCAAAAGCCAGCAGTATGTAACTCAGAATGGCCACCGTAGTAAACCATATCGGTTTTAAAACCCTGATTTCCATTCTTCTGATCTGATCCGACCAGGTGCCGTTTTCATCACTCACGCGCATTTCAAGGGTGTAGGTTCCCGGCTTCAAATCGGAATAGCTAATCATCAAATTGGGCGGGTTGATGATCCAATCGGCATCCAAACCGTGAAGGCGGTAGGAAATTCGATACCGTTCCTGGCCCCAGTAGGCTAGAGGACGGACATCTAGGGTCAACGTATTATGATTATACCGGAGTCTTAACTTGGTTTGGTGGTTAATACTTCCTTCGAAAAGGTTGTTATCCCCGGGTTGAATGGGAACATTTCTGATATAAAGCTGATGAATAATTAAAGGTGGGAAATAGGACGAGAACTGCAGCTTCTCCGTCAGGATGTTGTCAACCCCCACCGTGCCGCCAACCAGCAGGCGACTATTAATCTGATCGTACCAGGAGGCTCCATCCGAGTATTCGTAGTTGATGAGGCCATCATTCAGGTTAAAGCTGCGTATCGTGTTCCTGTTTTGTGCGATCATACTAAGGCCCTGGTTGGTGGTAACCCAAAGATTTCCACGATTATCCTGACGGATAGAGTGGATACTGGTATTGGAGAGATCAGACCATTCAGGAAGCTCGATCGGTGCGATGGAGTCAGTCACCAGCGGTAAAATTCCGAAGAAGCCGTTACTACTACCAACCCACACTTGCCCGGAGCGATCAGTTAACATCGAGAGGATATCGTCATTCCGGATCAGTCGTGGGTGTGTCTGACTAGTGATTTGTTCGATCACTCGCCCGGTGATCATATTATACCGATAGAGGCCGTTCCCTCGCGAACCAATCCAGATGATCCCAGGTTTTTCTTCCGTGATCGCATAAACGATCTGCTTTTGCTGATCCGACTCTGTTTCAAGGATCAGTTGTTCGCAGGTAATTGGATCGGAGGCTTCCGGTCTATTAAAGGCGATCACAAACCCTCCGTACCCACTGGTTCCCAAAATGATACGACCATCGCTATCCTCAAAGATCCGATACACGGAGGCAAATTCGGGCTGACAGGTGCAATCAAAATCCCTTGGGAAATTTCTGATTGTCTGATAATCAGAGGAGAGAATATCCACTCCCCACCCATCGGTCCCAACCCACAAAGAACCATCGGGGCGCTCGTGCAGCGAGAGCACTGAATTATTCGAGAGACCGTTAGCTGTGGAGATAGTACGAAGATGCTTCCCGTTGGGATCGAACACATCGATTCCACCACCCTTGGTTCCGATCAGGAGGTGGCGGTTCCGGGTAACCAAAATACTACGGACAATGGGATAAGCGAGCTGTTCGGAAGGAAAACAGCGATTTGGAAACTCGCTAAGTCTGACGGTAAATACACCGCGGCCATCAGTGCCAATCCAGAGCAAATCAGGGTCGGTTTCTTTCATCGACAAGATTCTGGTAGCTATGGGGTTATCCCTCAACATCCCCTCAAGAGCAGCAGGAACTTCCAATACCCCGGTCAGGGGATTGTAATAGTAAATTGCACCTTTTTCAGTACCCACCCAAACCCGGTGATGAGCCTTGGAAACGGCAAAGGCAGTGATCACATCGTTAGGAATCTCCAGGTGAGTACTCTTTTTATTGACAATATCAACCACTAGTGCCGGTCCGGAGCGCTGGGCAAAAAACAGATGAGGCTGATTATCAAGAGATACCGATGTCGAAAATGTGATAGCACTGCTGATCGGGAGAGACATCACGACTTCGGCAGTAGAATCCATGATTCTCACCAAACGCCCCTCCTCCGTCAAGCAAAAAGCCTGATCACCAGTCAGTTCAATTCTCTTAATACTTTTAAGGGCTGCGTCGAGTTCCTCTCCGAAAGTTATCGTCTCAAATGCCTGGGTTGCCGGGTTGAATTGGTATAATCCGAGCCCAACCACTGAAGCCAGGGTTCCGAATTCATCGCTATGATTTAGAATTATATCATTCTCATTATTAACCTGTTCTGATTCCTTTGTAAAGAATGATCCAAATCGGTTGGTGAGATTATCGTATCGTCCGATTCCTTTGTTTGTCAGCATCCAGATCGGTCCGAGCTGTGAGGGATAGATTTCGCGGATGACATGATTATGGATAGAGGCTTCACTACTACCTGGGAGGTAAGTTGTGATTGATTTTCCATCGTATCGGTTAAGACCGTTCCAGGTGCCAAACCAGACAAAGCCTTCCGCATCGATTTGAATGCTATTGACAGCACCATTGGAAAGGCCTTCCCGGTGGGAAATTTCATGAACAGGTGTACGGTATTGCGCCTCCGCCGATAGCGTGATCAGAAGGAAAATGAATATCAAGAGTAAAGACCGGTACATGAACAATCTTATAGGAGACAACGATCTATTCGCATCATCCCAAATGTACGAATAGTTAGGGAGGTAGCCACAACGCCCGGTTCACTGTGGCTTATCCGAATTCACCCTCTTTAAGTTACTTCTATAAACAACGAAATAATTCTTATCACTGGAGCTAACTACCTGATAATGTTGAATGAGCATTTCATTTAAATCATCCCATTTCTTTTCTTTTAGCTTGGAAAGATTGCCATAAACAAAGACAAAATCAATGGGCCGCTTTTCTTGTGTTGTCGCTGTTCTTTTCCAGTTCAGGTGTTTCAGCATGCTCTGGTCGCCTAATCGCAAATCTGGCAAGGAGTCTTTCCATTGCACTGGAAACCACCCAACATCCGTCTCATAATTCTCCAGAATCACTAGTGGCTTATCCACACCCAGATAACTGGCAAAGTGCAGTTCAAGCCAATTGTCTGATAAGTTTACCGGTAATACAACACTACCCTTTTCAATGTAAGAGGAGGCAAGATTAATAGCTTTTGCATGTTCGGCAATACCTCCTTTTATGGCCTTGTTATGGTTAGCCAAAAGGCCAAAATGCAGCAAAACGATCAATAAAGCCAAGACCTTGCTTGGGCCTTTTTCCAGTCTGGCAGAAGCAATCCACACAATAAGTAGCAGATAAAAGAGGGCCAAAAAACGCCAGGTCATCATTCTGGCACCGGAGTCATCAGGAACAGCAAAATAAAGAATTATTGAAACCAGTATCGGGATCAATAGAATATCTGCTGGCCTGTAAATGGAAGATCTGTCACCTTTCCTGAAATCCTTGTACCTGAAAAACAAATCGAAGGCAATGATAATCAGGATAATATGAATGATCGATCTCGTATAAATCACTTCCCAACTAAAAACATAGGCAATCAAAATGCGTCCATCATTGAGCCAATTCAGCAGCTCAGACCCCGAATATCCTTTGCCAGCCGGAAGGAAATCTGCTTGGTAGAAAAAAGCAGCCATCATCAGCAAGGAAGGCAGCGAAATCAAGAATAGCATTCCAAGCTCCTTACCAAGGGCTGTCAAGCGTTTCTTCGCATCACGACTAACAACAAATTCTTTGACCTGATTGATGCAGATAGTAACCCCTAAAATGATCCCCAGAAAACCATAGGTCAGGATGCCTGAAAAATACGTTAATGTGATCCATACTGATAAAATGACCAGCTCTTTTAAGCGTCTGTTTCCCTTGGTTTTAAGCCAATAATAGAGGGTTAAGAACAAGAAAATAAATGAGAAACTATAATTATAAAATCCGATGCAAAACAAGTGTGTATAGGCAAATGGGAAGATCAAAACAGTCAGATGCAAGTTATCAGGGGACAATTGTTTCACCAATAGTCGGAAAGAATAGGCTATCCCAACCAAATATCCAGCCAGAAAAATCTTTTCCGCCAACCACGCGGGCATGATTGAGCCCAAGGCTCCAAGCATGATATGACTGAACCAGTTTGGCAAGTAGAAAGCATTGATGCTAAAAAATTCATTTAAAACGGCTTGCGATCCTTTAAACAAATCAAACAGCACTTTGGAATTATGTAAATGAGCCGGCCCATCTAAAGATGGGAAGAACTTCATTGAAAAAACATAAGACAAGTTGACGGCGAGAACGACGAAAAAGAGAGTCCTTTCTTGCCAAAGGATTCTTTTAAGTGTATTGATTTGATTATTATGTTTTTCCATTTTACTCTTTGCAAGATTCAAACAGAACACAGATCATCTGCGCACGCTCAAAATTACACAAATCCGTCAGATATACTTTCCCACCAATCCCTTCAAAGAACAAACATCATTTATCGCCACCAGAATTCGGTTGCTTTTCATCGCATAAAATTTGAAATGTCAAATAAACGCTAACGATTAAGAACCTTTAATAAAACCTACTATCATAGCACTAAACACTACATATTTTTAACGACTTCACGTTACAACCTGAAAACCAGCCTTATAGCTTTCTCTTTGCGGGCATCCTAGAAAGCAAGCTTTCGTACGCCCGCAAGGGGATTATGCTCTCTACGTTCGCATGATCCCTGGGAAGGGGAGTTCCAAAAGCCAGTTCCGTTTCCCTCCTGCGGAGGTGACTTTTCTCTTTGCGGGCATCCTAGAAAGCAAGCTTTCGTACGCCCGCAAGGGGATTATGCTC
>JAAYIP010000364.1 GCA_012523435.1 Bacteroidales bacterium
AATCAGAAAAGGGTGCTTTGGTGCTGGTTGTATGGGCTTCTATGACAAGCCACAATGTGTTGAAGTCTGTCCGGTGGATGCAATTATTCCCGATCCGAAGTATCGTGAAAGTCAAGATGAACTGATGGCAAAAAAGAGAAAACTACACGGGGAATAGAGTGAGTGGAGTTGTTAGTAATGATTTCGCTTTCCTAGAGGGGAACCGATCAAGTGACACATGATTGGACACTTACAGTGTACCAAACTAAAAATGATGATGATGAAAAAATTAAGAATCAATATTCCTTGGTTTGATGAACTATTGCCCGAAGGGATTCTGATACCCTCATCAACTTTAATCAGCGGACCAGGAGGCACCGGAAAACCTCTGGTTGAGTTCGCTTTTGCTTTACCATGGATGTAAATTTAAGCTTAATCTGTGCTAACATAAATTAGGAGCTATTATACTTCCTGCCAGTGGGAATCATCGTACAAGTTCATTTTCTCTTTCATTTTAAGTTCCCCCCCCCTTAAATTTTACCTAAATTTAAGGAACAGGGTATCCTTAAACAAATTTTTTTATCCTCCTCTTTGTGCAATTGTTTTAATTGTTAAGTCCCATTAGTTTTAACCTTTTAAATGACATTTTCCCAGGATAAAACCTTAGTTAATGGCACCCCGTCATTATCAATGTTTTCTGTTTAGGATGTCCTGTATGCAAGGTCGCTAGATCCATTCGCTGGTGGAGGTTTCAGCATAGTAGAGTAGATAATCGTGTAGCCTGCGGGCAATGCCAGCATCAATGAACGGCAGCCGCATTGTGCTTGCCGCATTGCCAATAACCAGAGTCGCTAAACCCCGCTTCTTAATGAAGACCCCCTGACGAAATTCAACATGCTGCACCTTGCTTAAATCCATCTGCTTAAACCGATGACTAAAGGCTCCTGATGAGACCAGTATCTGTTGATTGGTGATCTGAAAGTAACTCTTACCGATCATCAATCTACTGTGAATCAGTATGTAAACGACCCAAAGAATCAAAATGAATACGTAGTGCCAATTGAGTAACAACAGTGGAGTGGCTAAAAGGGCTGGTATCCAGCCATAGCGAAGCCATGTACGGCGCCAATAGTAGCTTGATGAATAAATAAGCGGCTGATCAAGTAATTGATCTGCCCCAAAAAGATCTTTTCTGATGGTTTCAATGTGATTAATCAGACATCCCGGCACCTCAGGGAATTTATTCTCTGGCGTTATTCCCCCGGAAGCCTGATGTATCACTACCTTGTATATCCCAAACAGCCGCTTTACTGGTCCTGTTTCCCAGTTTAAATCCTGAATTTTTCTGAACGGCAACAAGAGGTTCTTGCGGGTCAAAAGTCCCGATACAATCCGGTACGACTGACTTATCCGGTAAAAACGCAGGTCATAGAAAAGAACCGCCGTCCGAACCATCGAAAACAACAGTGAAAAAAGTAGAAAACCTACCAACAGAATAATTAGGATGGTAAGGCCTGAGTGACTGAGAAATGTCCAAAGTTCATTGGCGTATTTCTGGGCCTGCTCTTTGAAATAGTCCTCAATTTGATAATAAAACTGAATCCCAAATACAAAAAGAAGTATGGCGGTTTTGATGTGGTTCTGACTGATGCCGATCCGTAGGAGATCGGAAATCTTTAGCTTGAGTAACAGCTCTTCTGAAGGCTTAACAGGCATATCCTCCTCTTCAGTTTTATCAGTCCGGGTTTCGAGGGCATTTCCTAGCAATAGCGCCAGCTGGGTTGCTACGTTGGTTTTTTATGAGT
>JAAYIP010000078.1 GCA_012523435.1 Bacteroidales bacterium
AACTTCAAAAGCCGATCCAAACCGGGCAGCATACGAATGACCCACCTTCACGCCACCAAACTCCCGACCGTAAAAATTTGGGAAATGCCAGGTAAAAGCAAACTCCAGGGCCGACTCGTCTCCGGCCGGCAGGGTGATCTCACCAAGAATACTCCCCATCAACGAGGCCTGTAAGTCTCTCGTTCGTGCCTGTCGCACCGATCGTTTGCGAACTGTTGCCGTGGCTACTCTCCGCTGCTCCCCAAAAATCGTCAGGCAAAAAGTGCCAAAATCCCGCAACTCATCCAGCATTTGGTCTTTAGGAGCATTCTTGGCTGATTGTGCCTCGCAGATCAAGGTGGTAAAATTGGTGGAACGTTTCACCCGGTTGCGGCGGTACCCCGCATATTCCTTGGCTGAATCGATGCAAACGGGGTTTTCGGTAAAACCGCGGAGAGCGCAGGTGACCTCCTCTTCCGAAAGATTGCGGATTCTGTACCGTAGGATAGTTGCCGGGAGCGAAGATTCGGCAGCATTGCCGGGGATAAAGGGCGAGAAAGCCTCAAGCGTCACCTCCACCGGACATTCTGGATCGCGATAACGGATGATTCCCATCGGATAACGGCCCTCAAACTCCACGGACTCAAACCCTGACCGGTCGAGCGGCCAGCTTCTTTTGCCGATGATCAGCTCAAATCCCTGTTTAAATGGCGACCAGACCCGGGCGGGTTCCACATAATTGGAGCCATCGCGATTACGAACCTGTTGGCCAGCGTATTCGATGGTCTTGGGCCAGATTCCCTCCTGGTCGCGGTTAAAAATATCCCACAACCACAATCTCCCATCGCCCGAAAGATAAACTGTCCCGGCAAAAAGCCCTCCTACCGGCATTCCGATCTGATCCAAAGCTACGGGATCCGTATAGGTCTCCTTGCTGCCCCGCTCGAAAAGCGATCTCACCCAGGTGGGGTCGAGCTTCTTATCGGCTGGGATATACTTCAAGTAGTCGTTTTCATCGACCTGACCGGCGAAGATGGGCATGCCGGGGATCATCAGTAGGGAGGCTCCCGCGGCAGTAGATTTGAGGAAAGCACGCCGGTTAATTCCAGAAGATCTTGAACAACAACCCGTTGCTGGGTCACAGGAATCAGGAGCAGGGGTTTTTCTATTGGTCATGCTCATTAAATTGATACCGTGCTGAAGCAGGTATCCGATAAAAGTACGAAAAGAAACTCGCCCAAGCAGATCCTGGCCGATCCTGAATATCCATTCAACACCACACAATAGGCTACCATTTTGCTCCATCGTTTTTTACTAAATTCACCAGCTTTTCAATTGAACACTATCAGCATGAAAACACTCAGCCAACTTACCAGCTTATCTGGCCATGCTGCCAGACTCCTTCTGATCGTTCCGGTGCTCCTGGCCCTCCTGTCGGCCACTACCAACCTATCAGCCCAAACCCAAAATACCACCAACGTGGTTATGCGCGGAGATTATCCCGATCCATCCATCCTTCGCGAGGGAGATACCTATTACCTGGTCCACTCCTGCTACGATTTCTTTCCCGGTCTATTGATCTGGAAATCAACAGACTTGATTCATTGGGAGCGCGCCACCCGCGCACTGCATACGTTCGTCGGGAATGTCTGGGCCCCGGATCTGATCAAACATAACGGTCTGTATTATCTCTATTTCCCGACCGACCGGGGTGGTAATTATGTGATTACCGCCAAACATCCGGAAGGTCCGTGGAGCGAACCAGTTAAAATTGATGTGCGCGGAATCGACCCGGGGCACATCGCCACACCGGAGGGTGAGCGGTTTCTCTTCCTGAACAGTGGCCGCATGGCGCCGCTGGCTCCCGATGGATTATCCGTCACCGGCGATATGGTTCAGGTGTACACAGGCTGGAACTACCCCGTAGAATGGGGCGTGGAATGCTTCTGCCTCGAATCCCCAAAACTGATCTACCGGGAACCCTACTATTATATGACCTCCGCTCAGGGCGGGACTTTCGGACCGGCCACCTCTCACATGGCCGTCGCTGCACGAGCTAAATCACTCCATGGGCCGTGGGAAAACTCACCCCACAACCCTATCGTAAAGACCTGGAATACAAGCGATTCCTGGTGGTCCAAAGGCCATGGAACAGTTTTTTCATCACCTGATAATCAATGGTATATCGTATATCATGCCGTCGAAAAAGGCCATATGCCCATGGGCCGCAGCACCCTGATCGACCCCATTGAATGGACTTCCGACGGATGGTTCCGATCGGGCGCCCAAGAACAAAGGTACCAGCTGATGAATAACACCCTGAACCGGTCGGACAACTTCAGCAGCCCAGAGCTCGATCTGCAGTGGAGCTTCAGCGGCATCACCAGCCACGATCAATATAGAATCAGCAACGGCCAGCTGATCATGGATACCGATCCAGATCAGATCCGACTGTTGCATGTGCTTCCCGGCAACCCCGAATTTGAAGCTTCAGCCTTCATAATGCCCGACGCCGGCACCGAAGGCGGCCTGATTGTCCACCTGAGCGATGAGTATTATGCCGGACTGGGCATTAAGGATGGCGTTCTGTTCAGCATCCTCCATGGGAAAAAACATTGGGGTGCAGAAATCAACGATTCGAAGATTAAATACCTGAAAATCAGGCTAGATCAATACAACCTCTATCTCTCCTACAGTCATGATGGAATCACCTGGGAACCTTACGAAGTAGCACTGGAAGTATCAGGCTATCACAAAAATGCGATGGGCAGCTCTTCCAGCCTGAAATTGGGCATCTTTGGTAAAGGTGACGGTCAGGTTAAGATTGATGATTTCCGGATCAACGAAAGAGCATCAACTCAAAAGTAAGCAGCTGTTCTCGGCGTGATGGTTTTTTGTAGTTTTGGTAAGAACTAAACCCTCACGCATGAAAACTACACAGCTCATCCGACTGTTTAGCTTGCCTGTGCTCATAGCTGCAGGTTTTATCGCTATTCGTTGTGCCAACCCCGAATCCCCGGAAAGCCAGGATTCCACATCTTTCTACAGTCAGGTGATGAGCGACCCGGCTCTTACCGAAGAAGAGAAACTGGGGAAGCTCCTCTTTTTCGAAAAGAGCCTGTCAACTCCCGAAGGCCAGGATTGTGCCTTCTGCCACGATCCAGCCCTAGCTTTCACGGATCCTAACAAGCAGCTGCCCGTCTCCAAAGGTGCCGTTGAGGGGCTTTACGGTAGTCGCAACGACATGACCATCTCCTATGCAGCCTATATCCCTCCGCTTCACTACGATGAGGAGGAGGAAGTCTGGGTGGGCGGCCTTTTTTGGGATGGGCGCTCCAATACACTCGCACACCAAGCACAGCAACCACCCCTCAACCCACTCGAGATGGCCAACCCGGACACCATCACTATCTTCAACAAAATCAAGGATTTACCCTATATTGACTTATTATTAAGTGTTTATGGATCGGAAGCACTGGCCTCCCCGGATATTGCTTTTGATTACATAGCTGATGCCATGGAAGCTTATCAGCGTACACCTGAAGTTAGCCCGTTCACGTCTAAATATGATTATTATCTGCGCGGTGAAGCCGAGCTGACAGAGCAGGAAGCTCGTGGACTGGATCTTTTTGTCGCTGAAGATAAGGGTAACTGCGCCGCCTGTCACCCTCACACACCCATGGATGATGGCACCCCTCCGCTTTTCACGGATTTTACCTACGACAACCTCGGTGCCCCGGTTAATCCGGCAAACCCCTACTATCTCTTGCCCCCCGAACACAATCCCGATGGCTTCAACTATGTGGATCCGGGCCTCGAAGCTACCATCAACGATCCGGCAGAGCGGGGCAAGTTCCGGGTACCAACCCTCCGAAATGTGGAGCTGACCTCCCCCTACCTGCATCACGGCCTGTTCCATAGCCTCTGGGATGTGGTCCATTTTTATAACACCCGGGATATCGGCCTTTGGCCTCCACCAGAGGTTCCCGAGACAGTCAATAAAGAGGAACTGGGAGATCTGGGTTTAACCAATCAGGAGATGGAAGATATCGTCGCGTTCATGCTTACGCTGACCGATGGCTGGAAGAAATAGGCTTGGCAATCAACTGATTCAGAACCGGTTCGCTTCTCGCTCGTAGCGCAGTACCTCAGTAATGTACTCCTCCCCTGCTGGCACGCCCTCACACTGGCAGTAATAATCCCATACGGCACCAAAAGGCTTGGTTTTCAGCTCTTCCAACAAGGCAAGTCGCTCAAACAACCTCCCCGATTCCTCCAACTCCAGCAACTGGTTGTAAGGCTCCAGCAAGGCCAGCAGAAACGCCTTCTGCGCTGCCCGGGTGCCAGTCACGTAAGCACCAACGCGATTGATCGAGGCATCGAAATAGTCGAGCCCGATATGTACCCGGGGCAAAAAACCGTTCCGGATAATCTCGGCAGCAATCATCCGGATATCATCATTCAAGGTAACCACATGATCGGAATCCC
>JAAYIP010000079.1 GCA_012523435.1 Bacteroidales bacterium
GCTTAGGATCCAGAGAAAGTTTTCTGATTTACTGCCCACCAGAGCCCATTGGTAATCGGGGTCCAGTTCGAGGACCAGGTAATCGGAATAGAAGAAGAGGAAGAAAGAGACTCGAAGGCGTGCGGGTTTATTCGGATCCGGAATCTTTGCTTTGGCTTCAGCAACTTTGAGTGGACCGTTGATTGAGCCTTTGTAGCCCTGGTTGAGTACTTTGATCTTTCCATCTTCGCGGAGGGAGTACGTAGCGGTAACTCCCTGCAGATCTTTTTCGAACGAGTGGGGGAAGCGGGCGATTTCGTACCAAGTGCCGAGATAGCGTTTTAGATCAAGGTTTTTGACGGTTGTCCGGTCGATTTTCCCCTGTCCCGAAGCCCCAGGTGCAGTGATCAAAGTGGCTGTTGCCATGAGCAAAAGAATTAGTATTCGTTTCATAGATCAATAGTTTAGTTGACCGATTCAATTTTTTTCTCCTTTCAGTTGGCCTGATAAGCGGCTTGGTTCAGGTCGCTGAGGCTCTTGAACGGATTAGCGGGATTCAGATGACGAGCCAGAAATTTGTAGATATCGAGCCGGATCTCCCGGGCGGCTTTCGTGTCCATCCGGTCGAAGGAGTGCCCACCTGGCATTTCGTCAAATACCTTATATTCAAACTTTTTGCCTTCGGCTTTCAGCGCCCTGATCAAATGTTCCACCTCCAGCACATTAACATCCTCATCGTTGGTGTTGGTATGGATCAGTAGCGGGGTATCCTTCATTTTGTGGACATTCCACACCGGTGATCGGCGGCGGTACTCTTTAACATCTTCATCTGCGCTCTTACCGATATGATAATCAGCTTCGTACAGGTCCCGGTAGGCCTGATTTTTATAGCCCATCCGGGCGATGACGTCGCTCACCGGAACTCCGGCAAAGGCTGCCTGGTAATGGTCGGGATGGTCGAAGATATTCATTAGGGTGATCAGTCCGCCGTGGCTCCAACCGATGATTCCAACGCGGTTTTTGTTGATAAAGGAGTAATTATCGAGCATAAACTGTCGGCTGAAATCGGTATCCTCCACTTCGAGTCCGCCATAATCGATCTTACGGTACATGCTGCCTCCGTACCCGGTGCTTCCGCGATATTCTACCGCGACAATCACGTATCCCTGGGTAACCAGTTCTCTGACGATATGGGTATAGTAGGTGGTGAAGCTGGCGTGAACACCGCCATGGGGGAATACAATCAATGGATATTTCTCCGACGGGTCGAAGTCGGACGGGATAAAGACATAGGACCATAGCTTGACCGGGTTGCCGGCTCCCTGAGCGGTGGGGTTGGATTCTCTGGCCAGTGGTGGTCCATACATGAACACTTTATCCACGATGGCGATATCCCCAAGCCGTTCCTGCCACATCAGGTCATCGATGCCCTTTTCCACCACATCGAGCCGGTGCTGAAGTGCATTAAATTCCTTAAGGATTTGATCGAGTTTACCATCGATTGTTTCGGTGCTCACCTGGGCACTGGCCACCACAGGCATCAGCAGGGCAATGAGGAGAACCCATCTGGTCAGTCGTGCTCGTTTTCTCATGATTATGATGATCGGATTGATCGGATTGATTTTTAACAAATATACAAATCCGAGAGGAACGGTTTCCTAAAGTGCCAAAAAGTATAGACAGGATTGCATGGTAGGATTTGCAAAGGTGGAATAATCCCAGAACCAACAATTTTCGCGATATTTGATATCTCGATAACCTCCATGAAGGAGTCAGATTTGAATATCAACGATACACGAAAAAGCCAGGCTCAGCGGATTACCTGGATCGGTTTTTTTGTAAACCTACTGCTCTCAACCGGGAAATTGCTGGCGGGGATTATTGGCCGAAGTGCGGCCATGATTGCCGACGGGGTCCATTCTATCTCTGATTTCATTACGGATTTTGTTGTCATCGGGTTTATTCGGGTTGCGGATAAAGAGAGCGACGAAGATCACCGCTATGGTCATGGTAAATTTGAGACTTTTGCTACCCTGCTGGTGAGTCTGGTATTATTGTTAGTTGGAGCAGGAATCCTCTGGAATGGTGGATCCCGCATCATCGATGCCATAGCTGGGAAAGAACTTAGCCAACCGTCTATGGTGGCTCTGATTGCTGCGGTCGTCTCTATCTTGGCTAAAGAGATCCTTTTTCAGTACACACTCCGTGTTGGTAAATCAATTAATAGTCAGGCTGTTATTGCCAATGCCTGGCACCACCGTTCGGATGCTCTCTCCAGTATCGGAACGCTACTTGGAATTGCCGGAGCCATTTTTCTGGGTGAGAAATGGCGCATTCTGGACCCCCTCGCTGGAATGATTGTCAGCGTTTTCATCATCCGGGTTGCTATCCGGCTTGGCTTCCCCAGTGTCAAGGAGCTTCTGGAAACCGCCCTGCCGGCTGATGTGGAAGACGAGATAATCCGGATCATCAATGACACTCCTGGGGTAAAAGGCTCTCATCGCCTAAAAACGAGGCAGATCGGAAATGATTATGCCATTGATATCCACGTGGAAATGGATGGAGAACTGTCTCTGATCGCATCTCACGATATTGCTACCCTGGTTGAGGAGAGGCTATATGAAAAATATGGAAGGAGAACGCAAATCAGCATCCACACCGAGCCGCACAAAGAACGGTAACCACCGGAGTGTCTCAGCTGGCAGCTGTGCTCATGGCCATCTTTATTTTAACTTCTTATAAAACTAAAAGCTTGTCAGGCAGCTGAAATCCATCGCCCTTTTCGCATATTTGGGGTGTGCCAAACAAATTCAAAAAACGATGAAGAGAATTCTGACAACCCTGTTTGTTTTTTGTTTAGTGATGCCCCTTGTTGCCCAGACTTTCCAGTGGAGAGGCCCGAAGGGCGACGGGCATTTCAACGAGACTAACCTCCTGCGGGAGTGGCCCGTCGAGGGACCGGAACTAATCATGACCGTCAGCGGGATCGGAGGAGGATACTCCTCTGCTATCGTCGCTAATGAAACAATCTACGTGACGGGTCGGATCGACACCATGGACTGCATGACGGCAATCACCCTGGATGGAACGATCAAATGGCAAACTCCTTTTGGTCGCTCCTGGCCAAAAACCCTCCCCGATGCCCGCGGATCAGTTACGGTGGATGACCACCGCGCTTATGCCATCAGTGGCTCGGGCGTGTTGAGCTGCCTCAACACGACGGATGGATCAATCATCTGGACGGTTAACGTGGATCAACAGTTTGAAACCGAATGGCATCTGTATGGGGTTTCTGAAACCCCGTTAGTGGTTGATGATAAGGTGATTGTGATGCCCGGTGGCAAGAAAGCATCGGTGGTGGCTTTCGATAAAATGACAGGGAAACTGGCCTGGCAGAGCGAAAGCTTCGGCTCAGCCCGGGGTTATGCCTCCGCTGTCCTATATGAATATAACAACCTACGTTTTATCCTGGGTAGTACCGCCAAACACCTGATAGCCCTCGACCCCGAAACCGGTCGAACTATCTGGAGCTATCTCCATCATACCGTGGAGCGCGACCGCGATGAGCCGGGCAACGGAGAGTGTATGACCAATAATCCGATCTATAAAGGCCTCGAAATTTTTATCTCCAAAGGATATGATTATCCGGCTATCATGCTCCAGATGGATTCGACAGGTACCACTGTCCGCGAGAAATGGCTTAACGAAACCCTTGATAATCATCATGGTGGGATCCTGTTGATCGGCGATCATATCTACGGATCAAATTTCTATCATAATACCAAGGGCAAATGGGTCTGCCTCAGCTGGAAACATGGCGAGGTCACCTACCTGCACGATTGGATTAATAAGGGAAATATCATCTACGCCGATAGCATGATGTATATCTACGAGGATCGCAAAGGTTATATCGGATTGGTTAAGCCTGATCCCGAGAAGTTCGACCTGGTCAGCAGCTTCCAAATGACCCAGAGCCGTGGCTACCACTGGGCTCACCTCTTTATCCATGACGGCGTCTTATACGTCAGGCGTGGAGATATGATCATGGCATACGATATCCGCCGAAAGGATACCTGATAAGATTAGCCAACTTTTTGCAGTAACCATTCTAAATGTATCATTATGAAACAATTAAGTATTAAATTATTCGCTCTTTTAATGGCAGCCATTCTGGCTTCGCCCTCACTCCCGGCCCAGCGGCGGGAGAATCGCGGAGGGACAGAATCACAGGATCCCTTGTCTGGGATCTCGATGAACGGATTCAGATGGCGCAGCATCGGTCCGGCCCTGACATCCGGAAGGATATCAGACATTGCCGTTAATCCACAGAATCACAGTGAGTTTTATGTGGCACCTGCTTCCGGAAATGTGTGGAAAACGACCAATGCCGGGTTGAATTTTGAGCCGATTTTCGATAATGAAGGTTCCTATTCAATCGGTTGTGTCACGATCGACCCGACCAATCCGAGTGTGGTATGGGTTGGTACCGGCGAAAATAACAACCAGCGCAGCGTAGCTTATGGCGATGGAGTGTACAAGTCGATCGACGGTGGTGCCTCCTGGAAGAATGTGGGTCTAAAGAAATCAGAGCATATCGGGATGATCAAAGTGGATCCCCGCAACCCTGATGTGGTTTATGTGGCTGCCTATGGGCCGCTCTGGAGCTCCGGAGGAGACCGGGGCCTTTACAAGACCACTGACGGTGGTGCCACCTGGGAGCAGATTCTGTTTATCAGTGAGCATACCGGGATCAACGAAGTCCATCTCGATCCCCGCAATCCTGATGTGATCTATGCTCCTGCCCATCAGCGCCAGAGAAAACAGTGGACTTACCTTGGCGGTGGCCCGGAATCCGGCATCTACAAGTCGGTGGATGCAGGGAAAACCTGGACTAAAATCAACCGGGGGCTGCCTGGTGGTGATAAGGGAAGGATCGGGATGGTCATTTCCCCTGCCAATCCGGAGAAGATCTATGCTGTGGTAGAAGCCTCGGGCGGCGGATTCTACCGGAGCATGAACCGCGGAGCCTCCTGGGAGAAGATGAGTAACACCGTTTCCAGCGGGAACTATTACCAGGAGCTGATCGCAGATCCGGTTAACGAAGACTGTGTTTACCTGATGGATACCTATACTCAGGTTACTTTTGATGGAGGTAAGACATTCAGCAATCGTGGCGAAGCTAGTAAACATATTGATAATCACTGTCTTTGGATCGATCCTACCAATACCATGCACCACATGGAGGGTACTGATGGTGGCTTGTATGAAACCTTCGATCGGGGCAAAACCTGGAGACTTTTCACCAATCTGCCGGTAACTCAGTTTTACAAGGTGAGTGTGGATAACGATCTGCCCTTTTACAACATTATGGGTGGAACCCAGGATAATTACAGCATGTACGGGCCTTCACAGACGCTGAGTAACCACGGAATCGTCTCCGACGACTGGAAGATCACCGTCAGTGGCGATGGTTTTGAATCCGTAGCTGATCCCGTTGATCCAAACATTGTC
This sequence comes from Bacteroidales bacterium, assembly GCA_012523435.1. Lineage (GTDB taxonomy): Bacteria > Bacteroidota > Bacteroidia > Bacteroidales > UBA12481 > UBA12481. The sequence goes on from JAAYIP010000079.1 coordinate 5,491, forward strand.
TATGCTCAATCGCAGCACGGAAACCTGGTCCGCTTCGATAAGCGCAGCGGCGAATCACGCTCCATCCAGCCCAAAGAGTTGAAAGATGAGAAAGAGTACAACTGGAACTGGGATTCACCCGTGATGGTGAGTCCGCACGATCATAAAACTCTCTATTTTGCTGCTAATAAGCTGTTTAAATCAACAGACCGGGGCGATTCCTGGCAAGTGATTAGTGGTGATCTGGACCAAAACATTGATCGTAACCGCCTGCCTGTTATGGGAAAAGTTTGGCCGATGGATGCTGTAGCGAAAAATGGTTCAACCTCGCGATACGGGGCGATTGTGTCACTCGATGAATCCCGTTTACAGAAAGGCCTTATTTATGCTGGCACGGATGATGGACAGATCAGCATCACCGAAGATGATGGGAAAACCTGGCGTCAGGTTAACCGCTTTGACGGGGTGCCTGAAAATACTTATGTGTATGATATCATTGCGGATAAACACGATGCTAATGTTGTGTATGCTGCCTTTAATAATCATAAGAGCGGGGATTTTAAGCCTTATGTCTATCGTAGTCATGACA
>JAAYIP010000080.1 GCA_012523435.1 Bacteroidales bacterium
GATAGTCGCCATAGTCATCAGCAAGATAAGGGTTAATACCCCAGAAGGTATCTCTTTCGAGAGCCCAGATGGTTCTGGCTTCTGACTCTTCGGTGTGGATTAGTTCACCGTTTTTCTTGACATCGACCACGAGTTTGGCATCTTCTTCGTCTTCCATACCGTTGTTAAGCAGGGCGCCTTCAAACCAGTACTGTCCGACGGTGCCGCTAACAGTTCCGGCCATTTCCATTTGGGTTTTTGGCCAGTAGTTGATATGGCCCATTACTGCGTCAACACCACCGTCCCATTCCATCCAGGTGTCTTCCAGAACCAGGTCATGGCTGTAGGCCTCGCTCAGGTTCAGGTCGTCGAGAATCCAAAAGTAGTATTTGTTATTTGCTCCAAAGGCATAGAATTGGATTTGGACATCCGGGGAACCGGCGGCGATGTCGGAGATGTTGATTTCGACATGGCGGAAGCGATCCGGGGTAAAGGTGTTACCACCCACATCGAAGCGGACATCATAAACAGCCCAGCGGATACCGCCGTCAATGGTAATGCGCATGACCAGGTTGTAGTCACCGCAGCAAAGGCGGAAATACTGAGAGAAACGAACCACTACCGATGATTTATCGGAGCAGTCGATTTTGGGAGTTGTGATGGTAGCATCCATTCCGATATCTGTCACAACACCGTCACGGGTGTTGTACCAGTCCATCGGCAGGGCGAGAAAACCATCAGCTCTTGTTGCGAAGAATGATGGCGGGGCAACAGTTGTATAGTTACCTCTCACCGTGTCTTTTGTCCAGATAAAAACGTTACCCCGATCAGTAGCATCAGTCACCGTCCATCCTTCTGGGTATGACCAGCCCCGTGGGTCAGCCGGATTTTCCCAATCAAAAGTTTCGGACCAGAACACATCACCACCACCTTTTGTGGCATTGGGGTTGACAGTCACGTCATTCGAAGACTTGGCGTACACCGGAGCCTCTGCGGCTCTTTGGTAAACCTGTCCGAATGAGACGAGTGCCACGCCCATCAGAACAAATAATACAGTAAATCTTTTCATAGGACTAAAAATTTAAAGGTTGTATCTGAACAAAGATAAAAGATTTTATGTAAATAAAAAGCGATGGCAACTTTAACATTTTTTAACAAAACGTCCTCGTTCAAGCTGGATGGCCTGGATACATTTGTGCAAACTAAAAATGGATATGCCAGATTGCGAACAGGCCTGCAGAGCCTGCCTTGACACTCCCGGGTCTGTTTTTCAGGACCTGACTTATCCGGAGAAGGAAAAGCTGGCCAGAGCTCAAACGACCAGGTTTTTCAAAAAGAGTGAAGTGATTTACCGCGAAGGAGAGAAACCTGTTGGTTTACTTTGCCTGGCTCAAGGGAAAGTGAAGATTTCCAAAGAGGGGATAACCGGAAGGGAGCAGATTATTCGGTTAGCTCGGCCAGTCGGATTTATTGGGTACCGAGCATTCTTTGCTGATGAGAATTACCGGGCTTCTGCTATAGCTTTGGAGGATTCTTTGGTTTGCCAGTTTTCAAGGGATGAGGTTATGAGGGTTGTGAAATTGCGACCTGATTTAGCGCTTCGAATTTTAAAGACTCTGGCGGGCGAGTTGGGTAACTCCAATGATCGGACTGTTAATCTGACCCAGAAGCATATTCGTGGCCGGCTGGCTGAATCTTTACTGTTTTTGATCAATACTTATGGTTTAGAGGATGATGGTATGACGATCAATGCGTACCTATCGAGAGAAGATCTAGCCAGCTTGTCGAACATGACAGCCTCCAATGCCATTCGTACGCTGAGCCAGTTTAGTGAAGAAAAAATCCTATCGACCGATGGGAGGCGCGTAATAGTATTAAACAGGCCCAAGCTGGAGCATGTTAGTGAGATTGGGTAGTCTCCTGATTAATCAAACAGATAGATCCTCTTAACTCTTGAGGGGATGGATGTCAAAATTTCGTATGGGATTGTGCCGAGGAGTTTAGCCAAACCAGTGACCGGATTAGCCGGACCAAAAACGATGACTTCATCACCCTCTTTTGTCTCAATTCCGGAAATATCCAACATTGTCATATCCATACAGATATGACCTATTGTTGGAGCATGTTGACCATTAACAATCATGCGGTACTTACCGTTACCCAGTCGGCGGTCAATACCATCGGCATAGCCAACCGGGATGACGGCAATAGTGGCTGGTTTGGCTAGAATGGTCCCGCGGCCATAACCGACTGATTCTCCTGCTTCTAGATATCGGATTTGTGAGATAGTGGTTTTAAGGGTTGCGATTGGAATGGTTTCCTGTTGGCCGGAATTTTGGAAACCGTACAATCCTATTCCTAGTCGCACCATTTCAAATCCAGTATTCGGAAACCGTTCGATGCCAGATGAATTCAGAATATGGCGAATAATAGGATACCCTAGTTTATTCATTATCAGATCACTGGATTCTTTTAAGAAGTTGATCTGGCTTTGGGTGAAGAGATCCTGTTTGGGGTCTTCTGCAGCGGCTAGGTGACTAAAAAGGCTTTTCACGGTCAGCTCTCGGTGTTCGGCTAGGTAACTAGCCAGCTCTTCCGTTTCGCTCACCGGGAAGCCTAGTCGGTGCATTCCAGTATCCAGTTTGATATGAACCGGATAAGATGGAATTCCGAGGCTACGTATCATCCTGGAGAATTCCTGTAATCCGTGCCAGTGGTAGATTTCAGGTTCCAGGTTATAATCAGCGATGAGGTCGGACTGACTGAAATCGGGATTCATCACCATGATGGGAATTTTGATGCCAGCACGGCGGAGGTCGATGCCCTCATCGGAAAAGGCGACACCGAGGTAGTCGACTCTTTCATTGGCCAGGAACCGAGCCATTTCCACACCACCGCTGCCATAGGAAAAGGCTTTTACCATGACCATCAGGCGAGTATCTGGAAGAAGCTTACTTCTAAAATAGTTCAGGTTATGCCGAACATCGTTCATGCTAATTTCCAGAACGGTGGCATGTAATTTCTCTTCTAAAACGCGGCTGAATCGTTCGAACTGGAACATCCGGGCGCCTTTCAGGAGAATCGCTTCGTGGGAGAAATCACCTGGAAGGTAGCTAGTGAGGTAATCCGAGGTGGAGAGAAAACAGGTGATCGGTTTTGTGAAGAGATCGCGGTTACGGCAAATAGCCGGTCCGATCCCGATGAATTGGTGCAGGTTTCTGTTTTCAAGTAGTGAACTGATTTCACGGTAAAGCTCATTTTCCGGTAAGCCTGTTTGTAAGATATCAGAAATGATGAGTGATTTTTTCTTCTGCAGGGTTTGCTGGAAAAGAAGATCAAGGGCAATTTTTAGGGATAGGACATCCGAGTTATAGAAGTCGTTGATGAGTGTGCAACCGTTGATGCCAGCCTTTTGTTCCAGTCTCATCCGGATTGGTTCAAGAGTATCTATCTGTTTCTGGATGAAATCGTTGGAGAATCCAAGATCGAGTAGGACAAGCCAGATATGGATCAGGTTTTCAATAGATGCTGGGTCGGCAAATGGCAGGCGGATGTTGATTTTGGCCGATTGGTAAAGGGCTTTGATGGATGTGGTTGACCGATTGGTTTGTTCCTCCAGGATTTGGAGATCAGCATCAGAGAGTCTCGACCAGTTTACTTGCCGGCCTGGGAGACCATTAGTTTGTAATGCATTGAAAATCAGTTTGTGATCTTGACAGAAGTAGATTGTCTGGCAGTTTTTAAAGAGGATTAGTTTCTCACGGACTTTGGATTCATAATCGGCGAAGTTTTCTTGGTGAGAGGAGCCCATATTGCTAATGATTCCCGCATTGGGTTTGAGGATTTCCTCGAGTGTGTTCATCTCCCCAGGCTCTGAAATACCGGCTTCCATGACAGCATAGGTGTCATCCGGGTTGATTCCCATAACAGACAGGGGAACGCCGAGGCGGGAGTTGAATGATTTTGGGCTTTTTGACACAGTGGCTGTGGCGGAGAGGATCTGAGCCAGCCACTCTTTGATGATAGTTTTTCCGTTACTACCTGTGATGGCTATCAGTTGCCCTGTAAAGGTTGACCGGTGGTGTTGGGCCAGTTGCTGGAGAGCCACCAGGGTGTCGTGTACTGTGAGAACAGTAGCTTGCTCGAAGGTGTCTCTCTTTTTGGTGGAGTGGCTCACCAGAAAAACCCGGATTCCGGCATCATAAGCTTCTCGGATAAAACGGTGTCCATCGTGGTTAGGGCCAATGAGGGCAACAAAGAGGCTGCCGGTTGTTTGGTCTATCCGCCTGGTATCGGTATGAATTTTGGAAATCAGGCCGTTAACGGGTCCGCTTAGTTGAGCACCCGTTATCCGGGCGATGTCGCTGATTGAGTAGGGGGTCATTACAGAAAGCGGCGACGTACAAGGTTCAGGAAACTTTTAACTGTGGGGTTATGTTGATCCCACGAAAAGTTCAAATCGAGGTAACCGCTTGCTGCCTCCCAAGATGGAAGGCTATTGAGGAAGGCAACCGTCGATTTGAAGGCTTCGGAATTATTTTTAAAGAGCTCGCGGGTGTATAGGAAGCGATCGTTAATTGCGATAGCGGACCAGATATCCCGGATCGGGCTTTCATTATAAGCCCAAGCTATATCTTGTTTGGGTTTCTGTTTCGACAGAGCTTCGTTCAGTCTGTTTTCTCGCTCAAAAAGAGACAGTTCGGGGTTTTCTTGCTGCTTCTTTTCAGGAGGTCTTGACATGAAAGGTGGCACGGGTTTAATGGTAGGCTGATAGGGCGGGGGAGGTTGTACCGGTGATTTCCTTGGTTCTTCCGTTTCCGGCTCAAACTCCGTTTCTGGTTCGGTTTCAGGTTCAGGCTCAGGTTCTGGTTCCGTTTCGGGCTCTGGTTCGGTTTCAGGTTCTGGTTCCGTTTCGGGTTCAGGCTCTGTCCCAAACTCAGGTTCAGGCTCAGGCTTAATCGCGGGCACCGATTCAATTTCTGATTCCGGTTTTATCGTGATTTCCGGTATCGGTTCTGGAACTTCGATGGAGGATGCGAAGAGCAAGGTAAGCTCGTAGAGGTTTCGAAGTTTGTTGAGCATCAAGTCAGTATCGATTTGATATACTTTTTCTGACTGTTCAATTCGGTTGATAACTGATTGAATTTCCTCAAGATTTTCGTGAAGGAGGTTGATAAACCCTTTCCTGTCCATAAAACTTATATTTTTGTAAAAATAACGATTGTAAACCAAAACTCTTATTGGACCGTTTTTTCTTTCGTGAGACTAGCCTACGAGCCAATGAGCCGCAGGGATGGATTGAGGTTATCTGCGGATCGATGTTTTCGGGGAAGACCGAAGAGTTGATTCGTCGGTTAAATCGTGCGCGTATTGCCAAGCAGAATGTTGAGATATTCAAACCTCAGATTGATACACGATATTCTGAGGAGGATGTTGTTTCGCATGATGCGCGGGCGATTCGTTCCACACCTGTTTCATCTCCGGGAAATATTCTTTTGATGACCGGGGATGTTGATGTAGTTGGGATTGATGAGGCCCAGTTTTTTGATCACAGCCTGGTTGAAGTGTGTAATCAGCTTGCCAATCAGGGGGTTCGAGTAGTGGTGGCGGGTTTGGATATGGATTTTCAGGGGAAGCCGTTTGGCCCAATGCCTGCTTTAATGGCTATAGCTGAGTATGTTACGAAGGTGCAAGCGATTTGCATGAAGTGTGGTAATCCGGCGCATTATTCGCATCGATTAACGGGTGAGGCTCAGCAGGTGATGTTAGGAGAAAAGGATGTTTATGAGCCGTTATGCAGGAGGTGTTATAACCAGTCGAGGGAAAAGAAATGAGACGTTCAAAGCCGGATCTTTACTTGGTTCCAACGCCTGTCGGTAATCTTGAAGATATCACCCTTCGTGCTTTGCGGATACTCAAGGAGGTAGATTTTATTTTAGCTGAAGATACTCGGACATCGGGTATTTTGCTGAATCATTATGAGATTAAAAAGCCTATCCTTTCGCATCATAAGTTCAACGAGCATCACTCGGTCAAGGGGGTTATTATGCGGCTGCAAGCTGGGGAGTGTGCTGCGTTGATCACTGATTCGGGTACGCCGGGGATTTCCGATCCAGGTTTTTTGTTGATCAGGTCTTGTTTGGAAGCGGAGTTGGTGGTTGAGTGTTTACCTGGGCCAACGGCCTTTGTTCCTGCGCTGGTGGAGTCGGGCTTGCCAACGGAGAGGTTTGTTTTCGAAGGTTTTTTGCCTGTAAAGAAAGGGCGTTCGGGGCGGATTCGGGAGTTAGCTGGGGAGGATCGTACGGTGGTGATTTATGAATCCCCTTTTAGGTTGGTTAAAACGTTGGAGCAGTTAGCGGTAGAGTTTGGGCCAGATCGGTTTTGTTCCGTGTCGAGGGAGTTGACCAAGATTCATGCGGAGACGGTTAGGGGAACGTTGGAGGAGGTTGCCAAGCATTACCGTGAGAATTCCCCGAAAGGAGAGTTAGTGATAGTGGTAGGACGGTCAGGTCTTTAGTTTCTTTTTCCTGGCTGCAGGAAACAGTATATTATTGAGTATCAGGCGATATCCGGGAGAATTGGGGTAAAGAGAAAGATCTGTTGGGGGATCTCCAACCAGATGTTGGTAGTCTTCCGGGTCGTGACCGCCGTAGAAAGTCCAGGTTCCCTGGCCATATTCTCCGTGGATATATCGGGTTTCTCCCAGAGATTTGTTTTCGCCCATGACGACGACAGTTGGCTTAACGTACTGGCTCAGGAAGGCAGTTGTTTGGCCCATAAAGCCTTTGATTATCTGAGTATGGTTTTGGCATAGCATAGTTGGGACGGGGTCCCATTTGGCTGAGAACTCAAATAGGGTAAAGTAGTCTTGGTTTTCGGTAATTCGTCTCGACTGGGTGGCGTCGATCGTTGAGAATTCGTATTCGAGTGGATTTTCGATCAGCTTGAAGTTATGGAAAGCCAGTGTTTTTGAGAAGTCCAGTTTGCTGTTTGCTTCGGGATCGACGGGATCTCCATCGTACATTTGAGCACAGATATCGATTCCTTCGGAAGCCAGGGCGATATCGAATGAGTCGGCACCGGAGCACATAGAGAAGAGGAAGCCACCGTTGGCGACATAGGCTTTTATGGTGAGGGCTACCTGAAGTTTCATCTGGGAGACTTTTTGAAATCCATAGCGAGTTGCCGTGGCTTCATTCTCCGCGACTTGTTTTTGGTACCAGGCCATATGGTTGAAGGCTCGATAGAACCGTCCGTATTGGCCGGTAAAATCTTCGTGATGCAGGTGTAGCCAGTCGTACTCTTTGAGTTTTCCATCGAGGATTTCGCCATCATAGATTTGTTCATAAGGGATCTCGGCGTATTCCAGGGCCATCATGACGGCATCGTCCCAGGGTTGTTTATCTTCGGGGGCATAGACGGCAATTTTTGGAGCTTTCTCCATTTTGACTGCGTCCATATTGACATTAGGTTGTGCGATTTTTTCGAGAATTTGGAGTCTAGCTGCATCGGCGATCACTTCGATTTTGACGCCTCTCAGGAGGCACTCTTGTTCAATGATCTGATCGAATCCAACCAGGAAGCTTCCGCCGCGGTAATTTAGGAGCCATTCGAGGGGGGCACCTCTCTCGATTGACCAGTAGGCTATGCCATAAGCTTTCAGGTGATTGGTCTGGCTTTTGTCCATTGGAATCAGGAGGAATGCAGCCCTTGCCATTGGGCTTGAGCTGATCAGGAGAGCCAGTAAGAGGATGATATGATTGAGGGACCGTTTAAAACTCATCGGCATAATCTGATTGCGACAGGTTTTTGTTCATTCTGGATTCATACTTCACGGTTCCGTTATCTGGCAGGTCATAGCTGGCATCAGCAAATTCAAAATCGAGCTCAGTAAA
>JAAYIP010000081.1 GCA_012523435.1 Bacteroidales bacterium
ACAGATCATTCGACTGAAGAAACAAATAACAATGGGAAATAAGGTATCAGAAACGAAAACAGAGACCGTTCATCTCGTCTGCAATGCCCATATCGATCCGGTCTGGCTCTGGAGTTGGGAGGAGGGCCTCGCCGTTACTCTATCTACCTTTCGCGTGGCAGCACGCTTCTGTGAAAAGCACGAAGGATTTGTGTTCTGCCACAATGAATCGCTTCTATATCAATGGGTTGAGATACATGAACCGGCTCTGTTCAGACGCATCACCCGGCTCGTAAAGAGTGGTCGCTGGAAAATCATTGGCGGGTGGTACCTGCAGCCTGACTGTAACCTTCCCTCTGGCGAGGGATTTGTCAGGCAGATCCTAGAGGGAAAGAGCTACTTCAAAAAGTGGTTTGGGGTCGAACCTGAAACCGCCGTTAATTTCGATCCTTTTGGACACTCACAGGGACTCGTCCAGATCCTCTCCCAGGCAGGATACCACTCCTACCTTTTTTGCCGTCCGGGATTACCCCACCTCGACGTCCCGAATGATTTTCGCTGGACCGGTTTTGATGGCTCGGAGGTTCTGGCTCATCGATCGTTGGAGCACTACAACTCAGAATATGGCAAAGCCGCTGAAAAACTTTCTAAATGGATTGATAATCACCCTATTGGACAAAGCGGCCTCTTCCTTTGGGGTATTGGAAACCACGGAGGCGGACCTTCGGAGAAAGACCTGATCCGGATTGATGATCTCCGCACTACTACCAGCAATCTTGAGTTAAGGCACTCCTGGCCGGAGGCGTATTTCGAGGAGCTCCGTGCGAACAATCAGCTTCCATCGGTCGACTCAGACCTTAACCCCTGGGCCGTTGGTTGCTATACCTCCATGTCCCGTGTCAAACAGATGTACCGCGAATTGGAAGAGTGCCTTATCCTAACAGAGAAAATCACCACACACGTCACAGCCATCAGTGGGATGAAACCTCCGCGCCGGGAATTGAAAGAGGCTATTGAAGATCTGCTGTTCTGCCAGTTCCACGATATTCTCCCGGGATCAGGGATTCCTGAGGTCGAGTCGCTGGCACTCCGTAAGATGAGCCATGCATTGGAGATTTTATCCCGACTTCAAACCAAGGCCTTTTTTAAATTGCTGGATGGACAGCCCGCAGCAAAACCACTGGAATATCCAATCCTGGTCTATAATCCGGAACCCTATGATATCGAAACTACCCTGGAGGTGGAGCTTCAAGGATTAGAGCCCAATTTTAACCCGGAGGTCTATCTTTCACCCCGCCTGCTGGATCAACAGGGCTTAGAAATCGATGTACAAACCGAAAAAGAGGCCTCCAACATTGCCAACGACCATCGTAAACGATTGGTTTTCAATGCTAAATTGAAAGCTTCGACCATGAATCGGTTCTCCTGCTATCTTGATGAAAATGCAATAACAGAGAAACCAGTTGGTCCGTTTCAGCGGGAGCTGGTTTTTAAGAATGAGGATCGTGAATTAGAGATTGATCAGGAGACCGGGCTGATCTTACGCTACCAAGTGAAGGGGCATGATTATTTACTCAGGGATGCATTCAAATTGCTGGTTTAGAACGACTCAGCTGATCCCTGGGGGATGATGGTCAATTCATTTTCGGAACAAATCGGAGTCTTTCAACTGGGCAAACAGTCGGATACAGCGTACCTGGCCGGAACCAGCGGTCCTATTCAGCCGCTGCGGATCATTGAAGATGGTCCGGTGCGAACCGTTGTGGAGGGGCTGTTTCTGTTCCATGGCTCCAGTGCAGTCGCCAGATATCTGATTCCCGCCACAGGAACCCATTTCGATGTGGAAATCAGGGTATTTTGGTTTGAAAAAGACCGGATGCTGAAGTTGGCCATCCCCACCACTCTTTCTCAGGGTGAATGCCGTGGACAAGTAGCTTATGGGGTCCAGCGGTTCAATCGAAAAGATGAAGAGTTGGTAGCGCATCGGTGGGTGGGCTTGTTCGATGAAGTGACCGACCGGGCGCTGACCATCGCGAACAAATCAATATACGGGTTTGATTATGGTGATGGAGAGCTGCGACTATCTCTCCTGCGATCGCCCGCCTACTCAGGTCATCCTCTTGACGGTCAGAATCCGATCGTACCCCAGGATCGCTTTACTCCGCGAATCGACCAGGGCGAACACCTGTTCCGGTTCCGCGTTGATGTTGGATCATATGCCAATCGATATGAGTCCATCGACCTGGAAAGCAGAATTTTGAATCAACCTCCGCCAGCACTCTGTTGCTACCCCGCAGGTAGGAGGAAAAAGCCAGCACCTCTCGTGCAACTGAGCAACCCGGTTATCCGGCTTGCCGCCCTGAAAATGGCAGAAAACAGTAACGATTTTGTCATCCGGCTCTTTAACCCAACCGATCGGCCGCGAGAAACCCGCCTGAGCTGGAAAGAAGAGACGAATCATCAACGGCTCTTCTTCAAACCATTCGAAATCATGACATTAAAAAGCAATCCGGACACAGGAGAATTCCATTTGTGCAATCTTTTAGAATCTGAAAAATGAAAGCAAAACACTTCCCAAATCAAATGATGTAATGAAGAAAAATCCTGTCAGAATTCTGTTCTCAGCCATCAGCGGATATGGCTTCTACTATCTGAAATCCTTTTTTGAAGATATTCCTCCCGAGGAAGCCACCCTCGCAGGAGTCATCGATCCAACTCCCGAAAAATCTGGCCATTACGAGCGGATCAAATCAATGAACTGTCCGGTTTATCCGGATATTGAGCAGTTCTTTGCCGCTGGGCACCAAGCGGATCTTACCGTGATCTCTTCACCGATTCATTTTCATATCCCCCAGGCTATCTGCGCACTTAAAAACAACAGTAACGTATTGATTGATAAACCACTAAGTGGCTCAACAGGAGAAGCCAAAGCGTTGATCCGTGTGAAAAACGAAACCGGGCACCACGTAGAGGTTGGGTACCAATGGTCCTTCTCCGAGGCCATCGGCAAACTTAAGCTGGATCTGCTTTCGGGCTATTACGGAAAGCCAAAACGAATGAAAACCATCTGCCTCTGGCCTCGGGATTATGCTTATTATCAGCGCAATAACTGGGCGGGCAAAATTCAATCAGCAGAAGGAATACCCATCCTGGACAGTCCGGCGAATAATGCCTGTGCACACTTTTTGCACAACCTGTTTTTTCTGATGATCGGCGATCAGGGGTTGGGCGAACCATCCCTGGAGGTATCCGGTGAATTGTATCGGGCTTATGACATCGAGAATTACGATACGGTTGCCGCCCGATGCCAGCTGGAGGATCAGACCGAACTCTATTTTTATTTTTCCCATACAACTGAGAGTCTGAGAAATCCTGAATTCATCATTGAATGTGAGCGTGGCATGGTCCATTATGGCGGTCAGTTTAAAGAGATTGTGGGTATTCGGGATGATGGTGCTCGGAAGTATTATGGATCACCCGATGACACCCCGCAATTTCATAAGCTGAAGATTGCCATTGAGTCGGTGGGGCAAAGAAGACCAGCCGTCTGCCCCCCTGAAATAGCCCACTTCCAGACTGCTTGTATTGAAAAATTGCAGGTTCCAAGCGCTAAAATCTGTACCTTCCCGGACCCGTGGATCACCAGTCTTCCGGAGAAGCGAATGGTTCCCGATCTGGACACCTTGCTGGGGGCAGGTTATGATCTGTGGCGCCCTGGTCTTGCTTGTCCTAAATAGCTGATTTGTAAGGCTTTAACTATTATCAAACAACATAAATCGTATAAAACACAGAACAGATCAATGGGAAATAGCGACACTCAAGT
>JAAYIP010000082.1 GCA_012523435.1 Bacteroidales bacterium
ATTGTTGGGCGTGTACAGTTACCTATCAGGGGAGCTGGTAAGGTTGAAGCAGGCCAGAAGGTTCTTGTCAGGATCGATCGTTATCCTTATATGGAGTATGGCATGCTTATGGGAAAAGTCTCGGCGGTATCCAAGATCGCTGATGAAGAGTACTATAGTGTCGAGGTTGATTTTCCAGATGGATTGAACACCACGTATGGCAAACCTCTTGATTTGAGTCAGGGGATGACCGGAAGTGCCGAGATCATCACTGCTGAAATGAGTTTATTGGTCAGGATTATCAATCCGATTAAAAACCTGATATACCGGAACCGGATATGACCTTGGGTCAGCAATCACTTGATTCTCTGTCCATGGGACAGTTTACCCGCCATCTGGGATTTGTGCGGTGGTGACCATCATTCAGCAGATAGCTTACTGCTGGTTTCTCCAAAGGAAGTAAATATTACCCATCGGTTCGTTGATTCTGACTGTGTCGATTTGGATTTCTGTAATCATCGACCCATTTATGCTCTGGATGTGGTAGGGAAGCGTCATCCCGCCAGTTTTGCGGTAATCTCCAAAGAAAGACTCGGCCAGGAAAGGTACTCCGCTTACCAGGATTTCGGCTTCGGTTTTGATGACCAGGAAGGTGACAGTATCAATATAAAAACTGATAGATTCGCCGGTTAGCTTATTTAATCTGATATGATGAGCTGCCTGATTGGCGACTTTTTTCACTCCCAGATAGGAAGCAAGAAAGCCTTGTTGCTGATAGGTGTGGAGGAGGCCGTCGAAATTGGCAGATTCTTTAATTTGCAGAAGGGCAGGGCCTTCCAGCGCTGTTGTATCGTTTACATGGTATGGATTATAGATCCACCCTGTTCGCCCGTCATAAGCCTGGGTAATTCTTCCATCTGGCAAATGTACATCGAAGCGGTATTTGTCGGGACGCTTTTGAAGGATACTGATAGGGACTGTATAGCCCATTTGTGTGATTTTGCCAATTGAGGTGAGAGTCTGGACTTTTAATTTTGCCGATAAACCGGAAGCCAGCTCATGTTTCTGGATGATTTCTTGTGCTGTCTGTCCGGGAAGGGAAATGAATGAGAATCCTGTGAAAAAGAGCGTGAGCAGAGATGCGATAAGAGGTTTGGATCGTCTCATAAAGATTTTACCAATTGATTGATTTTCAATAGTCTTTCAATTAGTCCGCCGGCTTGATCCAGGGGAAGCATGGTTGATCCATCTGATAAAGCTGTACGGGGGTCCGGATGGGTTTCCATGAAGATCCCATCGATTCCGGCTGCTATGCCCGCTCGTGCGATGGTTTCAATCAGAGCTGGTTCCCCACCTGTTACTCCACTCTCCTGATTAGGTTTCTGGAGTGAGTGGGTAATGTCAAGAATGACAGGAAAACCCCAGGATTTCATTAACGGAATACCCCTGAAGTCAACAATCAGATCGCCATATCCGAAACTGGTTCCCCTTTCGGTGATCATCAACGAATGGTTCCCCGTGGAGGCTGCCTTGTCGCAGACAAACTGCATTGCCTGAGGGGAGAGGAATTGGCCCTTTTTGAGGTTTAACGGCTTACCTGTTTGTGCTGCCTTGATGATCAAATCTGTTTGACGACAGAGGAATGCCGGAATCTGGAGCACATCCACCATTGACGCAACCAGATCAACTTCGCCAGTTTCGTGCACATCGGTGATCACAGGAATTGAAAGTTCTTCCCTGACCTGGGCGAGGATTTCCAGTGCTTCCTGATCTCCGATGCCCCGGAAGGAACTGCCTTTTGAGCGATTAGCTTTCCGGTAGGAAGCCTTGAAAATCAATGGTATAGAAAGATTACTGCAGATATCTTTTAAAATCCGGGCAGTCTTAAAGGTGACTTCCCGGCTTTCCACCACACATGGCCCGGCAATGAGCAGGAAATTACCACTGCGGGTGTCGTGAAGATTAGGGATCGTGTTCAAAAGGTTTTCTACCATGGCATCAGCTTTTAATATGTATAACGGTCGGACCACAGTTTGCGCATCTTTTCCCTCAGATCTCTCTCCTTGATGTTTTCATCCGGTTCCCAGAATTTAGTGCCACTGATTTGATCCGGGAGGTATTCTTCCTCCAAAAAGTGACCAGGTTGATCGTGCGGATAGTTGTAGCTCTGGCCATATCCAAGTTCCTTCATCAGTTTGGTCGGTGCGTTACGAAGGTGCAGGGGGACAGGCAGGTTCCCGGTTTTTGCCACCATTTCCTGGGCTTTACCAATGGCTTTATAGGTAGAGTTGCTTTTGGGGCTGGTTGCCAGGTAAACAGCGGTTTCGGAGAGGATGATCCGGCCTTCCGGCCATCCGATCTTGTGAATGGCATCGAAACAGGTGTTTGCCAGAAGTAAAGCATTAGGATTAGCAAGACCAATATCCTCCGAGGCAAAGATCAGCATCCGTCGGGCAATAAATTCAGGCTTTTCTCCGCCTTCTATCATCCTGGCGAGCCAGTAAACTGCTGCATTGGGATCAGAACCACGCATCGATTTAATAAAAGCTGAGATAATGTCATAATGAAGCTCTCCGTTTTTATCGTAAAGGGCAATGTTTTCTTGAACTTTGGCTGTTACTATCTCATTGTTTATCAAAATTTTACCTTGTGGATAGGATTGAATAACCAGTTCTAATACATTATATAGTTTGCGCGCATCACCGCCGGAATACCGGAACAGGGCTTCCGTTTCAACCAGTTCAATATCCAGGGATTTTATTTCGAAATCCGATTTAAGAGCCCGATTTAACAGAAATCTGAGTTGATCCTGATTGAGTGGTTTCAGGACGTACACTTGGCAGCGACTCAGGAGTGGTGAAATCACTTCGAAGGAGGGGTTTTCGGTGGTAGCTCCTATCAAGGTGACGATACCCTGCTCAACGGCACCCAGGAGCGAATCCTGCTGGGATTTGCTGAAACGGTGAATCTCATCAATAAACAGGATCGGGGAGGGGGCGTTGAAAAACTTGTTTTTCTGGGCTTTATCAATTACTTCACGAATATCTTTCACTCCGGAATTGATCGCACTCAGGGTAAAGAATGGTCGATTGAGTTGGCCGGCGACAATGCGTGCCAAGGTTGTTTTGCCGACGCCTGGAGGCCCCCAAAGGATAAAGGAAGGCAGATTTCCCGACTCAATAGAGAGGCGCAGAATAGCATTAGGACCGACCAGGTGATCCTGACCGGCATAATCATCAAGACTTTGTGGCCTCATCCGTTCGGCCAGCGGGATATTTGATGCCATTGGGGTTCAATCAAAAAAGTAAAAATAACGTTTTTGCCCGGAAGAAGGTATCTTTGGCGAATCAGCCTGATTTATCCATGAGATACACTTCATTATTTCTGTTGATATTGCTGGGTTTAGCAGCCAGCCTGTTTGGTCAAAACAAGTATATTCCCGACAATCCTTATACTCAGTGGGATGGAGTGACTCATCGCTCCAGGTATATGCTTCTTTCCCCGGCAGATCTTGGGCCCATTGCCCTTCCTGTTCCGGATCTTCATCAGGGCAGAATCCCTGACCGGGTGAACTGGACCGGTCTGGTCGAGTTTTATCTGGGGGAAGGGGATCTGACATACGATGCCATGACTCATTTTGTGATCCCCCTGGCTGATAGTCGGGTTGGACTGGAGTTCAAGTATGTGCCATTTGAATATTACCGGATGGACAGTACTGTTAGCAGGATGAGACGAACGGCTTCGGGGAAAGCGGTTGATGGGTATGCTCTTGGGGATATCTATTTCGGGACCATGGTTCAGCTGCTTAAGGATCACGAGGTATTGCCTGATATGGCGGTATCCATGGCATGCCGAACGGCGAGCGGGACGAAACGGGAAGATGCCCGGTTTACGGATACTCCTGGGTATTATTTTGATTTTTCGGCTGGTAAGACGTTCTATACCGGAGCCAATTGGTTCGAGTCTATTCGGGTTTATGGTGAAGTCGGGTTTTATGTGTATCAGACTCTACTGGATAATTATCCGCAGAATGATGCCTTGCTTTATGGTGGCGGGATTGATTGCGAGATAGGTTATTTTTTTGTAAATCAATCGATTAGGGGATATAATGGTTATATGTACAACGGAGATCATCCATTAGTGTACAAAGCTGAAGTGGGGTTTAAGATGGGTACTGCCGGACTGGTGATTGGGTATGAGAAGGGGATTCGTGATTTTCCGTTCGACAGTATCAAGGTAGGTTTTCGGCTTGACGGCTTGATTGACAAAGGCATATAGCTGATAATTACAGATTTTAACGTTTTTTTTGTTACTTTTTGAACGATTATCCGTTTTAAAAAAGTGAGCTATTGAAGGATTAATATCGATCTGCGATGAAAAGAATGATGATTGTTCTATGGATTTGCGCACTCCCATTAGCAGCGCAGTCGCAGGGTCTTTTCAGCTTTGGCCCGAAAATAGGCTGGAACTCAACGAGGTTGTCAACGGATTACGCTGATTATTTAAGAGATATGAAGTCGGGTTTGCAGGGTGGACTCTTTTTTAGCGTTTGTTTTGACCACCTTTATCTTCAACCCGAGACCTATTTATCCATCAAATCCGGGTCTCTTGAGACGTCTATCACAGACCCGCTCAATCCCAATATGCAATTGAATGTGAGTCAGACGGTTACGTTACGAACGATTGACATTCCGATGTTGCTCGGTTACAAAGTTTTAGATCTGAAGGTTGCCAGATTAAGGGTTTGGGGTGGTCCGGTTGCTTCGTTTTTAATCAACCATGATTACGAGTTGACAATTAATGGGGTGGATCATACGGAGCGGATAACCCGGGATGATTTTAGGGATGCCACCTGGGGTGTGCAGATTGGTGCCGGGTTGGATTTGCTGTTTTTGACCTTTGATGTTGGCTATGACTTTAGTATGAACCAGTTTCTCAACATCAGTTCTTTAAATGATTTTGATTTAAGCAACAACCTTTTTTTCTGCTCAATCGGGTGGAGGTTATTTTAAGCATGAGTTTGTTCGGTTATCCTGAGTGAATCTCCTTCATCTTGGAAAAATAAAAAAGAGCACCGGTTCTGGTGCTCTTTTTCTGTTAGATTGTTGTAATATCCAGATAATCAATAATTTTCAGCCTTAAGTTCGAAGAATGCTTTTGGATGGAGGCAGGCTGGACAATTTTCGAGAGGCTTAGTTCCTTCGTGAATATAGCCGCACTTCCGGCATTTCCAGAACACTTTCTCTGCTTTTTGGAAGACCTCTCCAGACTCAACATTAGCCAGCAGTTTGAGATACTGCTTTTCATGTTCAACCTCCACTTTAGCGATCAATTTAAAAGCAGTGGCCACTTCTTTGAAGCCCTCTTCTCTGGCAACCTGTTCGAATTCAGGATAGAGGTCGGTCCACTCTTCGTGCTCACCCATGGCAGCAGCTTTCAGGTTTTCGGCGGTGGTGCCGATTTTGCCGGCTGGGTAGGTAGCGGTGATTTCGACAGGATATCCTTCAAGAAATTTGAAGAATCTTTTCGCGTGCACTTTTTCGTTGTCGGCTGTTTCCTGAAAGATGCCAGCGATCTGTTCATAGCCTTCCTGGCGGGCCACTTTTGCAAAGAATTCGTAGCGGTTGCTAGCTTGGGATTCACCCGCAAAAGCTTTCAGTAGGTTTTTTTCGGTTTGTGATCCATGAAGTTCCATAATGCGTTTTTTTTGAGTGTAACGAAAATTAGTTTTGTGCTTCGAATGGTCTGATTGGAAGGGTAAATAAAGCGATTAATCTTCAGATTTCCCAGGGAGAGGCGACTTGGTTTTGGTGAACCTGAAGTTCGGGTAGTGGGCGTTTATCATCGACATTCAGGACGGGCAGTTTTGCCATTTTTTCCACTTCGATGCTAGGGAATCCGAACTCCTCGACCACTTTTCCCAGGATCAGGTAGCAGCCATATCCTTTGAACGGGTGCAGTTTAAGGCTTTGGGGAAAGTGAACGGTATCAAAGAATTCCCCGGTATCATCGAGGAAGGCAGCGAAGTGCATCCATTCGCGTTTAATGGTTCTAACGTATTTAATTACAACCAGTTGTCCAACCATTCGTACTTTCTTCCCGATATGCTGATTAAGATCGCGTGCCTTGATTTCTCCGCGGAACTGGGTGACGAGGAGGTCGAAATAGTTAGATGTGACCGGGTATCCGAACAGTTCGATTTCGTCATAGGCATCTTCGAGCCGGTTACGTTCGAGGCTGGGGAGGGTGAATTTTCTTCGAGGCATGATAAACAGTGGGTTCTGGAGCTCTTGTGAATCTTTCTTCCCGAGAAGCATATGGACTTCCCAGAGGAGGGTTGATTTGCTTTTTCCGGTGAATCGGAGGGTGCCTGCTCGTATCAGGAGGATCAATTGTTGGATTCCGATCTGGATGCGGGATACAAGCTGTTCGAGATCGTTGAATTCCCCGTTACTTTTTCGCTCTTTTTCTATCTCTTGCCCAATCTCTTCGTGTAGTTCTTTCACGAAGACGAATCCCAGGAATATTTCATTTCCGATGATTCGGGGCAGGTAGTTCGAGTGGTTTACACAGGGCAGGTTGACTGTTGCGCCCCAGCGGCGGGCGTCGTTGATATAGACCCAGGAGGAGAAGAATCCGCCAAAATTGTTGAGTACGGCGGTCATAAACTCTTTCGGGTAGTAGGCTTTCAGGTATAGGCTCTGGAAGCTTTCGACCGCATAGCTGGCCGAGTGGGCTTTAGAGAAGGAATAGGCGGCGAAGGATTCTATTTGTCGCCACACTTCACGGGTAGTTTCTTCGGGATAGCCTCTATCGCGGCAATTCTGGAAGAACTTATCGACGATACGTTGGAACTCTTCTTTGGAGCGATATTTCCCACTCATGGCGCGCCGGAGGATATCGGCATCCCCGAGATCGAGGCCGGCAAAGTGGTGGCACACTTTAAGGACATCTTCCTGATAGACCATCACGCCGAAGGTTTCTTTGAGCTGTTCTTCCATCACCGGGTGTAGGTAGGTGAATCCCCCCGGGTTATGGAACCGGCGGATATATTCGCGCATCATTCCTGAGCGAGCCACGCCGGGGCGGATGATAGAGCTGGCAGCCACCAGGGTGGTGTACTCCTCGCATTGGAGTTTTTTGAGGAGTCCGCGCATGGCCGGACTCTCGATGTAGAAGCATCCGTTGGTTTCGCCGGCTTTAAGGAGTTCTCTAACCCGCTTATCGGCCATAAACCGGTCCACCTGGTGGATATCGATGCTCACGCCGCGGTTCTCCCGGATAATTTCGATGGATTCGTGTATATGGCCGATGCCTCGCTGGCTCAGGATATCCAGTTTCTCAAAGCCGATATCTTCAGCCACGTACATATCCCACTGGGTAGTAGGGAATCCTTTAGGGGGCATATCGAGGGCGGTATAGTAGGTGATGGGTTCTTCCGATATGAGTACTCCGCCTGCGTGGATGCTTCGAAGGTTGGGATAGTCGGTCAATTTTCGCCCGATCTCCCGGATCTGGCTGATGATTCCGGTGTTATTACGAGTGTTGTCGGGTTCATCGATGAGCAGGTCGATCTCGGCTTTTGGCAGGCCGTACACTTTGCCCAGTTCACGGATGATCGACTTACTCCGGAAGGTTGAGATGGTTCCCAGCAGGGCTGTGTGGCGCTCACCGTATCGTTTGAAGATATAGTCTTGAACCTCTTCGCGCTCTTTCCAGGAGTAGTCGATGTCGAAATCGGGCGGACTGGTTCGTCGAGGGTTAATGAATCGTTCAAAGTAAAGGTCGAGTTTGATCGGGTCAACATCGGTGATTCTCAGGCAGTAGGCCACGATTGAATTAGCTCCGGAGCCTCGTCCGACGTGATGGAACCTGCGTGACATGGAGTATCGGATGATATCCCAGGTGATCAGGAAATAGGCGGAGAATCCGAGCCTGGCGATGACATCAAGTTCTTTCCTGACTCGTTGAATGGCTTCGCCGTTCTTTTTTCCATAGCGGTATTCTACGCCATCCATGGCCAGTTTAGTGAGCAGCTGGAAGTCGTCGCTCCGGCTACCGGTAAAGGTTTGGCGGTTTTTGACGGAGTTAAAATCGAATTCGGCCTCACATTGGGAGGTGACATGCAGGGTGTTTTGGATGATCCGTGGATAATCGTGGAGTGCTGCGCGGAGCTCCAGGGTTGGCCAGAATCGATCGCTAGGGTCGGCTGTCTGGTTACCCTTTAGTTTGGATAACAATGTATTATGATCGATAGCCCGCAGGTTTCGGTGAAGCTGATAGCCGTCAGTCCCGGCGAAAGTAACCGGGTGCAGGAGGAGTAGTTTTGACTGGTTTGACCGGAAATCCGAGGTGATCAGCCGCCGGATATGCTGCATCCGGATTCCGATCCATTCATTATCGCGAAGGCGGATCTTCGGCCGATTCATGAAGGGATAGATTATGAAGCAGTTATCTACGTTTTCGGGCCGATCGGGCAGGGTAATTCCTCTGATATTGGAGCTTGTCAGCAGCTCGTTCAGCTCGCGCATACCTTCGCGATTTCGGGCCAGCCCGACATACTTTAGCTGATCGTCAGCCCGGAACTCGATGCCGGTAATTGGCCGTATCCCGGCTTTATGACAAGCTTTGATAAAATCGGGCACCCCGGATGAGTTATTGATATCGGTCAGCCCCAGTGTTGTAACCCCGTTGTTCAGGGCCTCTTCCACCAGCTCATCGATAGACAGGGTGCCGTAGCGAAGGCTGAAGTAGCTGTGACAGTTCAGAAGCATGCGTTTTTCTGAGATCAGTGATTGATGATTTATCGAAATAGATTAAAAAATGATCAAAATTATGATTATAATATAATAGTTTTTCCTGAAAGATCTCACGGTTCATTTTTGTAACATTGCATTCGCTTCTTTGTCAAACTGCATGACGATAGACCATATGGACAACAAGGAGAAGCTGTACAAGCAGATTATCGAAGAGAATCAGGGCCGGATCCGGTCGGTTTGCAAGCATTATGCGGGTAAGACGGGGGATTCGGATGATCTCTATCAGGAGATTCTGATTAATATCTGGAAAGGGATGGAGTCGTTCCGTGGCGATTCCAAGCGGTCGACCTGGGTTTACCGGGTAGCGGTGAATACGGCGTTGACTTACCTGAACAGGAAGAATAAGTATTTGAATTTCAATATGCATTGGGATGATGGAAGAGTTTGTGATCTGGTGTGTGAGGATATGGAAGAGAAGGTTCGCCAGGAAGCGCAGATGAATTTGATTTCCAATTTGATGAATCAGCTGTCGGTGGTCGATAAGATCATCATCTCCCTGATGCTTGAGGAGCTTTCGTCAAAAGAGATCGCTGAAATTGTGGGTATTACGGAGACTAATGTCCGGGTTAAAATCCACCGGATCAAGGAGGATCTACGCAGTCAAGTGAAAGGAGGGTTGTATGAAGACCAGGAATAAAAAGAGTAAAATATTTCGTGATGGGCAGACGCCAGAGATGGATCAGGTTATCGATCACCTCAAAAGCCTGGACACCAAGAACAGGCGCTTAATGTTTCGGATGTTCATCTTTTATCTGATCATTGCTCTGGTGTATATCGGGTTAATGATTTTCGATCCTGGTCCGGATCTGGTGTCGGAGAATCGAATCATCTATCTATCTTATATTCTGATATTTATCGTCTCAGCCCTATTTTTCAGGTATCATTACCGAAAGACCTATCGAGTTGATTACACGGCTCCGGTGTTGAAGATGTTGGAAGCTGCGCGCGACCGGCACCGGTTTATGAAGCCGGGAAAGGTCTGGTTTGTCCTTTTTCTGGTTATTGCCTGTGATGTCATTGTTACATGGGTGATGCTCGATAGCAGCTGGTTTATCGGCTGGTCGTTACTGTTAAAGATTGTTGTGATACAGCTTAGCTATTTTGCGATCATGGCTCTCTCTTTGCTTGTAGGCTTCCTGATCTGGCGAAGAAAGTCCCGTCCGCTGGTCAGGAATCTAACCCGGATTATTGAGGAGTTGCGCAGAGATGAAACGGGGAGTTTGGGATCCTGATTGGGTTCATATCTGGGTTTTAGCCTTTGCGAATGCCGATTGCTCGTTTTACCGAGTCGCTTCCATAGCGCATCCGTAGCTTATCCATTGCCAAATAGAGGTTTACCGATTCGGGGGTATCCTCGAAGAGGTTGAGTTGTTGGGTTCCGTGTACCAGCTCACTAAGGCGTACTCCGATAAGCCGAACGAGCATTCTTCGGGTGTAGAGTTTTTTAAACAGTTCCTGGACGATTGGGATCAGGATATGGTCGAAGCTGGTGTAGGGGATTCGTTTCTGGATGGTATGGGTATCGAAATTGGCATAGCGGATTTTCACGGTAACGCAGGCGGTAATTTTTTCCTGTTTCCGCAGTTCAAAAGCGATTTTCTCAACCATGGTGATCAGGTTACGGTTCAGGTCGTTAACATCGGTGGTATCCTGCTCGAATGTTCGCTCGGAGCTGATGCTTTTCTGTTCCCAGTAGGGCTCAACCGGGGTAGGGTCGATACCATTTGCTTTCCTCCAGATGATCCGGCCATTCTTTCCCAGCACCTGTTCCATCATTTCAGGAGGTATCTCGCTAAGGGTTTTGATGGTGAGCACGCCCATTGAGCGTAGCAGCTGAAAGGTTTTTGGCCCCAGCATTGGTATTTTATCGATGCTCAACGGGGCGAGGAAGTTACGCACCTCCGGCTCCGGCACCTCCTTTTCTCCATTGGGTTTGGCAATGCCGGTGGCGATCTTGGATACGGTCTTATTTACTGATAATCCGAACGATATGGGCAATCCTGTTTCACGTATGATCCGTTGCCGGAGTTCATGACTCCATATCAGACACCCAAAAAACCGGTCGAGCCCGCTGATATCGAGATAGTGCTCGTCGATAGAGGCCTTTTCGTACACTGGAGCCGATTCGGCAATGATCTCGGTAACCGTTCTGGAGTACCTGCTGTAGGTCTCCATATCGCCCCTGATGTAAATCCCGTCGCTGCATAGCTGCCGAGCCATCTTCATCGGCATGGCTGAGTGCACCCCATAAGAGCGGGCTTCATAACTGCAACTGGATACCACCCCACGGTCCGACATCCCGCCAATGATCACGGGCTTCCCCTGCAGATGACTGTTCATCAGCCGCTCAACGGAGACAAAAAACGTGTCAAGATCCATATGGACAACGGTTCGGTTCATTTAAAATCGGTCTCTTGCTATCCGAATGATTAAATAATAATCAAATTAGTGATGATAATATAAGAATTATTTTAAGATTGTCAAAGTTGAGAACTCTATGGTAACTTAGCGCCCAGCTTAATTAAAGGAAATTATGTCGGAAGACAACAAAATCATTTTCAGTATGGTAGGGGTTGGGAAGGTGGTTCCCCCCAACCGTCAGATTCTTAAGGATATCTACCTTTCATTTTTTTATGGAGCCAAGATTGGCATCATTGGCTTAAACGGATCAGGGAAATCGACGCTGCTCAAGATCATTGCCGGAATTGATCAATCGATTCAGGGGGAGGTGGTTTTTTCGCCGGGATATACGATCGGTCTGTTGGAGCAGGAGCCACACCTCGACCCCGATAAATCGGTCAGGCAGGTGGTGGAAGAGGGGGTTCAGGAGATTGTTGATCTGCTTAGGG
>JAAYIP010000083.1 GCA_012523435.1 Bacteroidales bacterium
AAAATACTAAATCCGGTCCTAAAGCGGTAATTTAGTCAGATTATCACGTTAACACAGAAATGAAGAACCCTTACCGCGAGGCTTTCCGGTCGCACTTACTGCTTGAGAAGTCGCTTGCCGCCAACAGTGTGGAGGGTTATCTTGCTGATGTCAGCAAATTATTTCAGTTTCTTGACATAGCGTATCCCGGCTTAGCTGTTCATCAGGTGAACATTAAACATTTGCGGGATTTTCTGGCCTGGTTGCATGGAATAGGGCTTGCTGCCAGTTCCCAAGCTAGGATTTTAAGTGGGATAAAAGCGTTCTTCCGGTTTCTGTCTATCGAGAATCTGATGCCGGACAATCCAGCTGTTTTACTTGAGACTCCGCGTATAGCGAGACATTTGCCGGATGTTCTAACCAGCGAAGAGATAGGAAAAATCATTGAATCCATTGATCTCAGCCAACGCTTTGGCCACCGAAATCAGGCAATCATTGAAGTATTATACGGATGTGGTTTACGCGTTTCGGAGTTAACTGGGCTTAAGTTATCGCACTTCCATTTTTCCGAAGGTTATCTCCGCATCACAGGTAAAGGAGGAAAAGAGAGGCTGGTACCATTTGGCGTTCAGGCAGCCCGATCATTAAGTTTGTACCTTGAGAATAATCGTAATCATCAGGCTATCCCACCGAAATATGCTGATGTGGTTTTTCTAAACAATCGTGGAGCGCCACTGAGCCGAGTCATGATATTCAACATCGTCCGGACTGCGGCAGCAAAGGCCGGTATTAGAAAAACCGTCAGTCCACATACTTTTCGCCACTCGTTTGCCACCCATCTGATTGAAAATGGAGCTGATTTAAGAGCGGTACAAGATATGCTCGGACACGAGTCAATCCTGACAACTGAGATTTACACACATCTAAATCGTGAATACTTGAGGGATACGGTTAACCACTATCATCCAAGAAGTAGGGCCTTCAAGAGCGAAAATTAACGATTCAATCCCTTTTTTTGTTAATTTTGCCACTCATTGAAAAAAAAGTACAGATAACCATAAATTAATCGATTAACTATGTCAGTAAAAAGAGTTTACACTTTTGGCGACAAAAAAGCTGAAGGTCGTGCCGACATGAAAAATCTCTTAGGTGGCAAGGGTGCCAACCTGGCGGAGATGAATCTTATCGGCGTTCCGGTACCTCCCGGATTCACCATTACTACCGAAGTTTGCACCGAATACAACCAGTTGGGCAGCGAAAAAGTTGTTGAATTGCTCCGTAAGGATGTTGAAGCAGCGGTCAAGCAGGTTGAAGATATTATGGGTACCCGTTTTGGGAGCAATGAGAACCCTTGTCTGGTATCTGTTCGTTCAGGTTCCCGCGCCTCCATGCCTGGAATGATGGATACAATTCTGAACTTAGGGTTAAATGATGACGCCGTTGAGGGATTGATCAAGCGGACTGGTAATGCCCGTTTCGCTTGGGACTCCTATCGTCGTTTTGTTCAGATGTATGGTGACGTGGTTTTAGGGCTTAAACCAGCCTCAAAAGAGGAGATGGATCCTTTTGAAGTAATCATCGATGAGATGAAAGAGGAGAAGGGTGTGGAGCTGGATACGGATCTCACCGTTGAAGATTTGAAAAACCTGGTTACCCGGTTTAAAGCAGCCGTTAAGAAGAACACCGGCAAAGATTTTCCCTTTGATCCTTGGGAGCAACTATGGGGAGCCATCATGGCTGTATTTGATAGCTGGAACAATGAGCGTGCTGTTTACTATCGTAAGCTTAATCGTATTCCGGATGATTGGGGTACGGCTGTTAACGTTCAGGCCATGGTATTTGGGAACATGGGTGAAAACTCCGGTACCGGAGTAGC
>JAAYIP010000084.1 GCA_012523435.1 Bacteroidales bacterium
ACAGAGAATCAAGTGATTGCTGACCCAAGGTCATATCCGGTTCCGGTATATCAGGTTTTTAATCGGATTGATAATCCTGACCAATAAACTCATTTCAGCAGTGATGATCTCGGCACTTCCGGTCATTCCCTGACTCAAATCAAGAGATTTACCATACGTGGTGTTCAATCCATCAGGAAAATCAACCTCGACACTATAGAACTCTTCATCAGCGATCTTGGATACCGCCGAGACTTTTCCCATAAGCATGCCATACTCCATGTAAGGATAACGATCGATCCTGACAAGAACCTTCTGGCCTGCTTCAACCTTACCAGCTCCCCTGATAGGTAACTGTACACGCCCAACAATCGGGCCCGGATCTCCGGTTAAAATAGTAACAATCCGATCACCAGGCTTAACAGTTTGATTCTCAAACCAAAACCGTGTAAGTGAAATCATCCCGTTAACCGGTGATATCAGGGCATAATTCAGTTTCCATTCCTGCACCATCCCGATCATGGTCTCCAGCGATTCAGACAAAAAATTGATTTTCTGAGCTTTTAACTCCTCATATTCATTCTCCAGATCAATAACCCGGTTCTTTATCTGATCAATCTCAATCTGAGACTGAGCCAGGGCTGTTTTGGCTGATTCCAGCTCATAACGGGCCTGAAGGTATTTGGCCTTGGCACTTTCATGATCCGATGTGGATACCACCCCATTCTCGTAAAGGTTCCGGATCCGATTATACTGACTCTCCTCAATAGCCAACTCATCATGCCGAATCGTCTGTTGTTTACTTTGACGATCAATAAGCACCTGATAACTTGATAGTTGCCTTCTTGATGATTTGATTTTTAGTTGATAGGAATCCTGCTCCAGAAAATCTACCAGGTCTTGCCGAGCTTTTTGGAATCGGGCAAACCCTGATTGCCACTCCCCCAACTGAAGTGCTCTCATCTCAAACCCCAGAGAATCCAGATTCCAATCCCCAGCAATCCGGGCTCGATACGTTAACAGGGCGGAATCCAGGATAAACATATCCTCATAATGAGCAGAACTCTCCAGAACAGCTAACAATTGTCCGTTTTTGATTTCCTGTCCATCAACAACTTGCAACGCCTGAATCCTACCCTCTTTCCGTGCATTGATCTCAACAGGCGGGTTCAGGGTGGTAATAGCAATCTGACTGGTAATCCGATCGGGATACTGCAACCAGATGGTTCCCAGCACCAAAAGCGTAAACACCAGAAAAAGCACCAGCATACCCCAACGCAGTATCCAAGGCGGCACCACTCCGAGAATATCCCGGATCTCCTCCTGACGCAATTCGCTATGGCTATCTGGTTTCATCTTATAAACCGAGTTCAAGTTGATTTTTCACCAGGCGATAATAGTTCCCTTTCCGGGCTGCCAGCTCTTCATGCGTACCAGTCTCAACCACTTCACCCTGTTCCAGCACAATGATCTGATCGGCATTTCTAACTGTACTCAGCCGGTGAGCTACCACAACCACTGTCCGATCGCGGAAAAACTGATTGAGGTTCTCCATGATAACTCGTTCATTATTCGCATCCAGTGAGTTAGTGGCCTCATCAAAAAAGATAAAGGATGGAGATTTATAAATTGCTCGGGCGATCAGGACCCGCTGTTTCTGTCCCTGACTCAATCCGTGTCCATCCGGACCAATACTCGTATTCAAACCTAACGGCAAATTGCGTATGAAATCCTGAACATTGGAAATTCTAACGGCTTCCAATAGGCGATCTTTGTCGATATGCTCATCACTCATTGCAATATTACGTGCCAGGGTATCAGAGAAGAGGTAGCCATCCTGCATGACAACCCCACAGCTTTGCCGATAAACACGGCTATCTATCTGATGCAGAGGCATATCCCCTAACCTGACCTCACCTTGGGTAGGAGGATAAAAACCCAACAAGATCTTCAGAAGAGTGGTTTTTCCGCTTCCGCTAGGTCCAACAATGGCGGTCACCTTATTCTGAGGAATCGTCAAGCTAATATTCTTAAGAACAAACTCTGATCGGGGA
>JAAYIP010000085.1 GCA_012523435.1 Bacteroidales bacterium
ATCTGTGGCATCCGGCTGATCCCAGATATCGGCATCTACCCTCACCTCCACTTTCAGGATGCCATCAACATAAGCTCCATCGAGGAGAGACACCACCTCGAAATCCACAATCCGCGTTTTAGGCTGCGAATAGAGAAAGATGCTACGCTCAATACCACTGATTCGCCAGAAATCCTGGCACTCCAGGAAGGAACCATCAGTCCAGCGGAAGATCTGCAGGGCGATGCTATTTTGGCCCTCGCGTAGATAGGGTGTGACGTTAAACTCAGCGGGTAGCTTGCTATCCTGTGAATATCCGACAAACTGGCCATTGATCCACACGAATCCGCCAGCTTTCATCGCTCCGATATGAAGGATAACCTCGCGCGTAAGCCAGTCGGATTGCACTTGAAAATCCCGACGATACGACCCAACCGGGTTGTAATCGTGTGGCACTTTGCCTGGATGGGCAGGGTATATTCGTTCGACAAAGCTGATATCCTTAGATACCGGAGCTTTGTAATCAGCAAACTCATACTGATGGTTCACGTAGATCGGCACACCGTAACCCTGCACCTCCCAGTTAGACGGCACGGGTATCCAATCCCAGGAGCTCACATCGGCCTCCGGTTTCATGAAATCCGTTGGTCGCTCCTGTGGCGACCGCACCCATTTGAAACGCCACTGCCCATCGAGAGAGAGCCGGTTTGCCGACTCTGGGTTAAATGACGCTCGTGCCGGCAACCGGTTGAAGCTGGTAACGGCGATATTATCAACATAATGCCAGGGATTCGTGACCGGGTCGATCGTTTGTGCCGGCAACAGATTCGCAGCAAGACAGACAGCTAGGGTACAAAGTAAACTCTTCATAAATAATCGAATAAACTGCCAATTTCGTAATTTTCCAGATAAGTCAGCACGATTTAAACAATCGCACCATTCCTTTGATTGTTATATAAATTCCCTGAACGGCTTCTTTTTGATGTTCCCTTTTCAAGTTTTTGCAAAAAATTTCGGAAACTTCGGAAACTTCGGAAACTTTTTAAACAATTTTCGTTTCCGCGGGTTTTATCGATAATAAACCAAACAAATTTTTGATTAGCAGCATGATGGACGAAAAGCATCAAGATTATCTATTGCGTGTGTATGATCTCTACAATCGGTATGGGATCAGGAGTGTCACGATGGATGATGTGGCCAGGGAGCTGGGCATATCAAAAAAAACTCTATATGAATCGGTTAAAGACAAGGCTGATTTGGTGGAACAGGTGATGTTTCACAATCAGCAAAACAATGTCAAAAAGGTTAATAGCCTTACTTCCCCTGAAATAAATGCGATCGAAGAGCTTTTCCTGGTTAACTACTATATGAACCAGATGATGAAAGAGCAGAATCCGTCGGTAGGTTATGATCTTCGTAAATACTACTCTGCGATTTTCGAGCAGCTTTTAGCCAGGCAGCGTGAGAGCATGCATAATGCAATCCGGGTCAACCTGGAAAAGGGCGTTCGTGAAGGGCTATATCGGGATAATATGAACATCGGGTTGATATCGAAGATCCACCTCACCAGGCTGGAATATCGTCATAGCACAGATCCTTACATGATTTCCGATCTAAACTCAGAGGAGGTGATGCGGGAGATTTTCATCTATCATATTCATGGCATCGCCTCGGAAAAAGGAATTAAAGAACTCTATAAGCAAATAAAAAAATACTGGAAATGAACCGATTAGCACTGATACTCATCACATGGAGCCTTCTGCTGGCGGGTCAGCCCCTAAGGAGTCAAATCAGGGAATTCTCACTGAAAGAGGCTCAGGAGTATGCCGTCAATCACAACTATCAGGCTCGTAATGCCGTCATCGACATTGCCATTGCCGAACGGAAGGTCAGGGAGACGTTGGCATCGGCCTTACCCCAGCTGGATGCCTCGATTTCGTACAACAACTTCATCAACCTGGCCACCCAGCTCATTCCCGCCGAGTTTTTCGGTGGTGAGCCTGGAACGTATATGGAGGTGCAGTTTGGTACCAAGCATAATGCCAGCGTTCAGGCTCAGCTGAAGCAGCTGCTCTTCAACGGAGCCTGGTTTGTAGGACTGAAGGTGGCCCGGGAAGCCCGGGAACTCACTCAGATTCAGCTCGAACAGGCTCAGCAGGAGGTACGCCAGGCTGTGGCTAACGCCTATTATCTGGTGCTGGTGGCTCAGGACAACCTCCGGTTGATGACCGAAACGATTAAAACAATGGAGGGGCTGCTCCAAGAGACCGATGCCCTGTTCAAGCAAGGATTCCTGGAAGAGACCGATGTGGATAAGTTGAGGCTCCTGCTTTCGGAGCTCCAGACCAACCGCTTGATGGCTGAAAATCAAATTCGTAGTGCTGAATACCTGCTAAAATTCAACCTGGGCCTGTCAGTCACCGATGAGATCAGCCTCACGGATAACCTGCAGATGCTCCTGATGGCCGCCGACCCGCAATCGTTCTTATCGGAAGACTTCGATCCCCGAAACCATGTCACATTCCGGATGCTGGATGTCCAGGAAAACATCGCCGGACTGCAGGTAAAGATGGCACGGACAGCCTTTATGCCTACCGCTGCAGCCTTTTTATCGCAGACGGAGAACGCTCAGCGAAACCAGTTCAACTTCTTGGATTTCAATCAAAAATGGTTTCCTACCACCCTGCTTGGCGTGCAAATCAGCATCCCGATCCTCAGCTCCGGTCAGCGGATCCAAAATACCCGCCGCGCTTCTCTTGAGCTGGAGAAGGTCATCAACACTAAACGACAAGTCACGGAAAGCCTCAAAATGGGCGTCCTCACCTCAAAAAATAATTTCGATGTCGCTGCTGTAACTTATCGGAATAAAAAAGAAAACTACGAGCTAGCCCGCCGAATCTATGACAAAGACCAGATCCGTTACAAAGCCGGCATCGCCTCGGGTACCGACCTGAAACAGTCGTATAACACCCTCCTCGAAGCCCAGGGTGCCTATCTGGGCGCCGCGCTGGAGATGCTGAACAAAGAGATCGAATTACGAAAAGCATTAAGCAAATTATAATTGTCGAGATTACCGACTATTAGATTGATTTAGAAGATATTAAGATTGAACAAAATGAAAAAAGTGATCATTCCCGTTATTGCCCTGGCTATGCTGATGGTGGCCTGTTCACCAGAGCGGAATGCCGATCAGGTGATCCTTGAGATCAACAAAACCCGCAACGAGATCAGCAAACTGAATCAACAGCTTGCAGATTTGGAGGCTGAGCTGAGCACGATGGATCTATCCGATGGAGCACGCCAGGTGAAGGTTGTGGTAGAACCCCTTGCAACTAGTTCATTTACTGACTATATTCAACTAAGTGGATTAGTGGAGGCCGTTAATACGGCAGCCATCACCCCGGAGATCTCGGGTCGGATCCTTAACATCCATGTTCGCGAAGGGCAAACCGTGCGTAAAGGCCAAAAGCTGATCACGCTGGATGCTTCGGTGATGAAAAATAGTCTCTCGGAGCTGGAAAAGGCCTATGAATTAGCCCGCACCCTGTATGAAAAGCAGAAAGAGCTTTGGGATCAGGGTGTTGGATCTGAGATTCAGTATATCCAATCCCGAAATCAGAAAGAATCGCTTGAGCGGACGATGGAGACCCTCCAGAGTCAGCTGGCAATGGCGGAGATCAAGGCACCTTTTGATGGCAGGATCGAGAAGATCTACCCTAAAATAGGCGAGAATGCAGCCCCGGGCCGCGCCGTGATCGACCTGGTAAACGCCGGACAACTCTATGTGAATACCGAAGTCTCCGAAGCTTTTATCGGATCCGTTAAAAAGGGCGACCCGGTCACCCTGGAGTTTCCCTCCCTCGATATCAAACCCAGGGAGGTGCCGATCACCTTCTTGAGCCAGGTGATCAATCCCCAAAGTCGCACGTTTAGCCTGCGGGTAGAGCTTTCGAATTCTGATCATGAGATCAAACCCAATATGTTAGCAACCATACGGTTAAAGATATTCGACCTGAAAGAAACGATTACCGTGCCAACTGTTTTGGTTCGCCACGACTTCCAGGGTGCCTTTGTGTACAAAGCCGTGGAACGTGACGGCCACCACTATGCCGTGAAAAGCTATGTCCAAACCGGTCCTTCCGATGGGGTCAAAACAGTAATCACCAACGGTCTGGCTGAAGGCGACAGGCTGGTCACAAAAGGATACAACCAGATCAAAGATGGTAGTCTCCTTGAGATAACCGGAGCGTAACCAACTAAGAAAGAAATCCAAGGAAAAGAAAAAGATAATCTGGGAATTTAAACTGACCACCCTGGATCTGCGAAACAGGAATACCGTATGTCTGGCGGTCATCATTCTGTTGGTATTCGGGGTCATTTCCTACGTGACCATGCCCAAAGAGCTCTTCCCGGAGATCAATAACCCCACGGTTTTTGTGCAGACTCCCTATCCCGGAAACTCTCCCGAAGACATTGAAAACCTGATCACGCGACCGCTGGAGAATGAGATCCAATCAGTTACGGGAATTAAAGAGGTGAGCTCCCAATCGATGCAGGACTTCTCGATCATCTTCGTTGAGTTTAATACCAACGTGAATATCAAGGAAGCTCTGATTGACGTCAAAGATGCTATCGATAAAGCTAAGAGCGAGTTACCTAATGATCTGATGACCGATCCAGTGGCCAGAGATCTGGATTTTAACTCGTTCCCGATCCTGAATATCAACCTTTCGGGCGACTATTCTCTCCCTGAGCTAAAACGCTATGCCGATCAGATGAGCGATGAACTGGAGCGAGTTTATCAGATCTCGAAAGTCAATATCAGCGGGGTAGATGAGCGGAGGATACTGGTTGAACTCGATCTGGCCCGGATGGAAGCGCTGGGTATCAGCTTTTCCGCTATCGAGAATATCATCAAGATGGAGAATATCACCTTAGCTGGCGGTGAACTGAAGCTGGGAGACACCCGTCGGTCGGTCAGGACTATCGGTGAATTCGAGAACATTGATGATATCCGCAACATCATTATCCGGCAGGACCCAACGCTGACAGTATATCTGAAAGATGTGGCAGTAGTTTCCGATGGCTTTGAAGACAAAAAATCCTATGCCCGGCTGGATGGCAATCCGGTAGTGACCCTTGGTGTGGTTAAAAAATCAGGGGAAAACCTGATTACCGCAGCCAACGCTGCCTTCAGCATTATGGACGAAGCCGTGGAAGATGGCACGCTGCCCCCCGATCTTCGTATCGACTACACCTTCGATCAGTCGAAGAATATCAAATCGCAACTGAGCAACCTCGAAAACAGCATTATTCTGGGGGTTATTTTGGTGATCACGGTACTATTCTTTTTCCTGGGGATGCGCAATGCCCTGATCGTGGGCATCTCGATCCCCCTGTCCATGCTCATCACCTTTGTGGTTCTCAACCTCCTGAACTCCCAGATCAACATGATCGTGCTTTTCTCCCTCATTCTGGCTTTGGGGATGCTGGTTGATAATGCCATTGTGGTGGTGGAGAATATCACGCGTTACCGCGACCGGGGCTACAGTCTCTTTGAAGCCGCCAGGCAGGCCGTTGGGGAGATTGCCGGGCCGATCATCACCTCCACCCTCACCACCTTGGCCGCCTTCCTACCGCTGCTCTTCTGGAGCGGAATGGTGGGCGAGTTCATGAAGTATCTGCCTATCACTCTGATCATTGTGCTCACCTCTTCCCTGCTGGTTGCGCTGGTTTTTGTGCCGGTTTTCACCAACACGTTCGACAAGCCGGGCGCGAAGGAAGCCCCGGTGCAGAGGGTTTATATCATCGCCGCAGCCTTGGTGATTTTGTCCATTCCACTGTATATATCTGGTTTATACGCCATTGCAAATATAGTCATGCTGGTTGCTCTGATCATGTTGGCCCATCAGCTTTTCATGAAACGATTAGCCCGATGGTTCCAGGAAGTCTTTCTAACATGGCTGGAGAACGGCTACGACCGGCTCATTCGTTATAGTCTGGCTGGCCGTCGCCCGATGTGGTTCATTCTGGGTATGGTAGGCCTATTCGTGGCTACCATGGCTCTTTTTAGCCTCCGGATGGGAGAGGTACGATTCTTCCCCGAAGGCGATCCGAACAACATCAACATCATTGCTGACTTGCCGCTGGGGACCGACATTGATGTGAGCGACTCCGTGGCCAGGGTTGTGGAGCAACACATCATCGAGGTGATTGGCGAAGAACGGATGCCCATCGTGGAATCAATGTTAACAACTGTTGGACAAGGAGTTAGACGGTCGCAGGAATTCGCCCAGGGCGATAGTCCCCACCGCGCCATGATACAGCTTTACTTTATCGACTTTGTTGAGCGAAAGGGTGTCAGCACAACCCAGATTAGTGAAGATTTAAGCGAAGCCCTGATCGATCAATACCCCGGGGTTGACTTTTTCATTGAGCAGGAGCAGCGCGGTCCGCCTACGGGTATCCCCATCAATATTGAGATCAGGGGAAAAGAGCTGGATCAGCTGTTGTCCTATGCCGACACAATCATCAGAGTCATTGAATCTTCAGGAATTCAAGGAATTGAGGGATTAAAAACCGATATCGAGCTGGGCAAACCTGAGCTGTTGGTTCACATCGATCGCGACAAAGCCATGCGTTATGGTTTGTCCACCATGATGATTGCCTCAACCATCCGCACCGCCCTATTTGGCAAGGAGATCTCTGATTTTAAGGTCGGAGAAGATGAGTTTCCTATTCAGATCCGTTTAGCCGAATCCTACCGTAACGACCTCAGCCTGCTGATGAATCAGAAGATACCTTTTATGAACAGTGTCACAGGACAGATGGGGCAGATTCCCATTTCGGCGGTGGCCACGTTTGAATACTCTTCGACTTTTGGTTCGGTAAACCGAATCGATATGGAGCGCGAAGTATCGATCCAGTCGAATGTGATGCCAGGCTACAATTCAACTTCTATCAATCAGCAGATCAGCAATTTACTGGCAAATTTATCTCTCCCTGACGGGTATAATATTAAGCTTACGGGCGAGGCGGAAGAGACTGCCGAGACCTCCAATTTCATGATAATAGCTTTATTGTTAGTGGTTTCGCTGATGTTGATTATTCTGGTAACGGAGTTCAACTCCTTTATCAAGCCCTTGATCATCCTGACGAGTGTCTTTTTTGCAGTCATCGGGGTATTTGGGGGGTTGGCTACCTTCAGGATGGATTTCGTCATTCTGATGACCGGAATTGGCATCTTAGCCCTGGCGGGGGTAGTGGTTAACAATGCGATTGTGTTGGTTGACTACACCACGCTATTGAAGAAGCGCAAGCGGCTGGAGTTGGGGCTTGGTGAGGATGATCTGTTACCTCCGGATGTAGCGCGTGAATGCATTGAAGAGGCCGGGAAAACCAGGCTGCGGCCGGTATTGCTAACGGCGGTGACCACCATTCTTGGGCTGTTACCGTTGGCCATTGGTTTGAATATCGATTTCGTGACCCTATTTACGGAATTTGATCCCAACATCTATTTTGGCGGTGACAACGCGATGTTTTGGGGCCCGCTGGCCACTGCGGTGGTTTTTGGTCTCGCCTTCGCCACGCTCATCACCCTGTTGGTTGTTCCTGCCATGTATCAAATTGCCGCAAGCACGCAGGCTAAAATTAGGCGGCGGAGGTAACCGGGCAGCTCAGGTAATCTGCTGTTCTGCCTGGTACGGTTCCGGATGAAGGTTGAGTTTTCGGTGGCTCTGATAGTACAGCACTCCCACGAGGCCCAGCAGCAATCCTGAAATGATGAGTAGTAACTCGATAGTTACCACATCGGCCAATGGGCCAAACAGCAGGATTGCCAGTGGCATGGCGGCAGCGGTGATGATTTGGACGATAGAAAACACTCGGCCCATTTTGGCTGGTTCGGTGATTTCCTGGATGAAGACGGTTTCGGCGGTAGCGATGATTGGTAAAAAGAAACCTGCTGCACCCATGATTATCAGATAGATAATAAAATCTCCAGCGATGCCCAGCAGGGTAAAGGTGATACCAAAAGCCAGGAAGCAGAGTGCGATAGTTCGGATTTTATTTTTGATGGTGCCGATGAGGGAAACGAACACCCCGCCGATGATGGAGCCTATACTCCAGACTATCTCGTTGGCTGTCAGATACCACACATCGCTACCGAAGCTTCTTTCGACCAACAGGGGAGTCAGGATTGCTGCCGGGGTGATCAGAAAGAAAGCAAACCCGTAGCAGATGACAATTCTTTTCAGGTAAGGATTACCGAATGTATAGGCAATGCCCTGCCTGATTTCGTTCAGGACAGAGCCGGGGGTATCGGTTCGGAGCACTTTATCCACCCGGATAAACACCAGGATGGCGATCGCGGCGGCAGCGGTGACCACATCCAGCATAAACGCCCAGGCGATATCCATGGTTGCCAGAACCAGTCCGCCAACGGCTGGTGAAGCCAGCATCAGAACGGAGCTAACCGTTTGGCTCACCCCTTGAACCCTTGTAAGGTGCTCTCTTTCTACAAGTTGTGGATAAATCGAACCTACAGCCGGGATTTGGATTCCGGCACCGATGGATCTAACCACCGAAACGGCGAGGAGTAGTTCCAGGTGTTTAAAACCACTCCAAAAGGCCAGCGCGAGACCGAAAGTTGACAAGGCGATGAAGGCATCGGTGAGCATGATCAGATGCTTACGGTTGTAACGATCGGCAAGGACTCCACCCCAGAGGGAGACGATGACCTGGGGCACCAGGGCGCAGATGGTGGAGAGCATCAGCCAGGTGCCGGATGAAGTTTCCAGGGTGATGTACCAGATAATTGCATATCCGACCACAGAAGACCCGAACAGGGAGACATTCTGACTGATCAAAAACAGGACGATTTTCCGATTAAAAGCGGAAGTTTTGGTTTGGAATGGTTGGGCTGTCATCGATCCTTAACGCACCTAACGCTCCAGCCGCCACCTGTATAGCCTTCGGTACCAAAACCGATTGTGGTACTGGTGTTTGTGACTCGTTGAATTCCGTAATACCAATCATCACTACAGGTTGAAGTCCACCAGTATCCCACAGTCCCCATCTTTTTAAAAGCTCCGGCGGAGGCCATATATCCACCTGGTTCGAGTGATAAACCGGACGAATTGTTCTTTTCGGGCTCAAAGCCTGGGGATCCCTCCACGTCTGATATCTCCCAGTAGGATGTTGAAGCCAAAGCTTTAGCAATTTTGTACAGGCTATCTGTTCCGTCGTAATTATAACCGTTAGCTACAAGATAATCAGCCATTTCCCGCCACTCGTCCATACTGGGCAGATGCCAACCCGGAGGGCAGAGTGTCAGGGCTGCCTGGATATTATACAGGGCTCCGTAGGTGTTAAAACTTTCGACATTCTTAGCTTCTGCCCATTCATCACCCTGATAACCATAGACATAGATACAGGGCTCGGTTCTAGATGAAGTAGTAATGGGAGTCACAAAAGGCAAGTAAGCCAGGTTTTCGGCCATCCAGGTTTGGTCACCAATTTTGATGGTTTTATACACATGGCTATCCCGTGAATCGGTAAAAGTGCCAGAAGCTCGATCGAGTGGATCTTTCGAGCAGGAAGAAAAACAGGTTGCTGCCACGATGATCAGGAGAAAAACGGGTGCTTTCATATTTGTTCTGCTGGTTTCTTCTCCGAAGGTAAGAAAAAGCAAATAAAAGAGCCACCTAAACCGATGGTACTTTTTGGGTAAGGGGTACACGTGTTGGCTTCCGGCACCCAAAAACTTGAACAACTAATTAATTAACTGAATAACTGAAAGATAAGCACAGTGATCCGATGCTACTTTGTCTTGAATAACCTTTGTTTCCAACACTTTCCATCTGTTTTTCGGGTAGAACATCACATAATCGATCTTTTCAACTGGATTATCGGATGGGAACGTGGGGAGAATGTGATCCGGATCATCAGAATTTCCCCATAATTCACCCAGGATTTTAATCGGGGCACTTCCCGGCTCGCAATTCAGGTCGCCCGCCAGAATGGCCGGATAGCTGCTTTTCGAAACCATATCGTTGATCTTCCGCACCTGAGCCACCCGGTCGCGGTCGTCGCGCTTGTAATCGAGATGGGTAGAGATAAAGGATATGGTATCGCCGGAGCTCATCACCGTAGTGACCCTGAGCGCAGTACGCGGCTCATTTCCAGGGGTATAGGGCAGCCCTGTATTCTGGCTGGAGAGGAGGGTGTATCGCGACAAGACCCCGACCCCATACTCCCCGCCATCGAAATACATGGCTCTGCCAAACAGGCCAACCATCCGGGTGCGTTGCCCCAGTTCCGTTGCCAGATCGAGCTTTCCGTCGCGCTTCGTCATGTAATCAACCTCTTGAAGAGCCACAAAATCCGGATTGGCACTCCTGATAACCGATGCGATCACCTCCAGGTTAAAATCACCCTTTAGAGTAGCCCCATGCAGAATATTGAAAGTCAGCACCCTGACTATCCTACTGCTGTCGGTTGCCGGCTGGGCCCCGGCGGCCCCTCTTGCCATAATCATCAGTAGGACGAGTAACCAAGTTTTGAATTTCATAAGCGCCGAAATAAGATCATGAAGATATAAAATAAGAGCCACCGCATGCTTACATTCCATTTGAAGATTCCCATGATCCAGGCCTAATCAGGAAACCGGTTGAAACCCGCTGGGTTCTGCAGAGCGCACAACCGGTTGAAATGGTGATTCCGGACATCGAATCCATCCTTGGAGAAAAACTGACCGCCTTTGCCCCTAATACCACTCTGGTTCCTTATCGGAGAAAAAAGGAGCAGGAAATAATCAAGCACTAACTTGTTGATTCTTAATAACAATTAATTAGCTGATTGTTAATAATTTATAAGCAGATTTAGATTGAAAATTGCTCCAAAATGCTTTTTTTAGCAAAACACTGAAAAATTGGGTATTGATAAGGATCAACTTTGTTAACCATTTTAGGGCTAACCAAAAATCAAGCTCCAAAAAGACAAGCTAACATCAAAAGGAAGAAAACTTTTACAGGGGTAAACAATGAAAAACTTTGAATCAATCCTCCAGGTCTGTGAAACCAACAGTAGAATTTCGAAATCTGTCATTGACGACTTTCTTTTGTACCATGCAGCTGTAAAATACCGTTTAGACCGCACCATGACTGAAGCCTTTGCCGTGTACAGGCATGTGACCAGCGAACTTGAAAAGGAGTGGGTTAACCGGTTGAAGGCTCAGTATCTGGCCCATCAGATCTTCAGGTCAGGCGGCCTGATCAGGAAAATGCTCCCGCATGCTGAATTGAAGAAGCTTGGCCAAACAGAGATGGAATTTCTGGAACATCATGCCCGACAGCCATGGCGGTTTTGCTTCAGCAGCATCATTGAAAATCCGGCTTCCGATTTTTTCGAGATGGAAGATATTCTCACAGGCGAACAATTCCTGCTGTATTCCCCGGGAACCTCCGATTATCTCAGAGAAAGGCCTGTATCGCTCTGGTTCAACCTCATCAGCTTCAATGGTGCATGCTGGCAGAGTTTTGGCCCGATCGGTGCTTACAGAAGCTTCGAGCCCGATGACATCTTCTTTTTCGCCACCGAGCGCGACCCCCGAATTGAAGCGGAAGAGGATATTGTCAGGAGTATCGACAAGAATCCACTACCCTACATGATGTTACTGACCGGAGCAACCATTCCGGTCACAGTCCATAAGCAGGACCGAATGCTACAGGTTTATGCGGAATACCCAGGGGTTCATGTTGATACTACAACCTTAAAAAAGAACTTCACCTCGGAGTATAGTCATGAGGTTTACCGTTTAACGCTGAAAAGATGGGGTGGTCATCCACATTTTTCTCAGATCTATGTTGATGAAAAGAAAAAAAAGGTATTGCTTACCTCTTCCACCGATCGCGGATTTCTGGCTCTAGTGAAAGCCATCAACCAATTCGGTTTTCAGTTTTCAGAAGAACCCGACATTCGGGTAAACCTATCCATGTTGCTCACATCTGAAAAGATCTTCAGGAAAAAGATACGATTGTTTGAATACGATAAACTGTTCGATGTTGAAAGCTCACCGGAAGAAAAAGAATCGCTGGATAACCTGAATTACTTCATGAGCCTGATCCTACCCGACTTTAACGCAGGCCTGGAACCAGATATCGAAAAGCTCGCTGCCAAAGCCGGCCTCGATATCGAAACGGCCAGAAATGTTTATAATGTGGTTGCGGATAAGTTCGGGAAAATGGGGTTTGGGAAGGGATCGTAAAAAAACGACCTACCAGTTTAACCTTGTAAGTCGTTGATACTCTGTGAGGCATACGGGATTCGAACCTGTGACCTCTTGCCTGTCAAGCAAGCGCTCTAAACCAACTGAGCTAATGCCTCGAGAAGAGTTTGGGGTGCAATATTACGACTTTTTCAATAATCGAACAAGCAGCCAAAAATCAGCATACGGCGATTTTTTCTAACTTGCGAGGCTAATTTGATATCACCATGAAAAAAACCATATTCTTAGTACTAACCCTGGTAATATTCAGCATGATGAGCGAAAATCAGGCACAGCAGACTCAAGTCAGGATGAAAACATCCCTCGGCGAAATCACGCTGCTTCTTTATGACGATACCCCAATGCATCGGGATAATTTTATCGAACTGATCAACAAGAAATTTTACGATGGAATCCTGTTCCACCGGGTGATTCCGGGGTTTATGATCCAGGCGGGCGATCCAAACTCTAAAAACGCAAAAACGGGCGATCGGTTAGGCTCCGGTAACCCAGGATATACCGTTCCGGCTGAGTTCAGGCCTCAACTGTATCACAAAAAAGGCGCCCTCGCTGCTGCACGCCTTGGCGATCAGGCTAACCCTAAAAAAGAATCGTCTGGATCCCAGTTCTATATCGTCACCGGAAAAGTCTGGACTAACAATGAACTGAACCAGATGGAGTCAACCAATACCCACCCGAAATTCACTGACGAACAGCGCCAAATCTATACCACCATCGGCGGATACCCTCCCTTGGATTATAATTATACTGTGTTCGGCGAAGTAACTGAAGGTGTCGAAATAGCCGAAAAAATCGGTCTGGTTAAGCGCGATCGCTCCGACCGACCCCTCGATGATGTCAAAATCCTCTCCATCACCATCCTAAAATGAACGATAGAATCAACCAACTAACCGCCGAAGTAGCATCATTTACTACCGATAATCCTGCTAAACTCGAAGAGTTCCGGATCAGCCTCTTCGGCAAAAAAGGCTCCATTACCCTCCTGTTCGAGGAGTTTAAAAATATCCCCCCACAAGAGAAAAGATTATTCGGCCAGCCACTCAATGTATTGAAAAACAATGCATTAGAAAAAATCAAAGCACTGTCCGATACGCTTCAAAAAACTCATACGGTTGATGCCGGAATTGATTATTCACTGCCCGGATCACCGCTGATCAGCGGAACCCGCCACCCAGTTTCCATGGTGAAAAACCAGATCTGTGAGATTTTTAAACGGCTGGGCTTTGTCATTTCTACCGGTCCGGAGATCGAGGACGATTGGCATGTGTTCTCCGCCCTCAACTTCCCGCCCGAACACCCGGCGCGCGATATGCAGGATACTTTCTTCCTCAACCAAAACCCGGATATTCTCCTCCGCACCCACACCTCATCCGTGCAAGTCAGGGTGATGGAACATCAAAAACCACCCATCCGAACCATCAGCCCGGGCCGTGTTTTCCGTAATGAAGCCATCTCCGCCCGGTCACACTGCATCTTCCATCAGGTAGAAGGCCTCTACATCGACAAGAACGTCTCATTCGCCGATCTGCGACAGACTCTTTTCTTTTTTGCTCAGGAAATGTTCGGTCGTGATACCAAAATTCGCCTCCGCCCCTCCTACTTCCCATTTACCGAACCCTCAGCCGAAATGGACGTCTCCTGCTCCCTCTGCGGTGGCAAAGGCTGTACCCTCTGTAAACACACCGGATGGCTGGAAATTCTGGGTTGTGGAATGGTGGACCCTAACGTGCTGGATAGCGTAGGAATCAATAGCCAAGAGTACACC
Organism: Bacteroidales bacterium; assembly: GCA_012523435.1. Taxonomy (GTDB): domain Bacteria; phylum Bacteroidota; class Bacteroidia; order Bacteroidales; family UBA12481; genus UBA12481. The sequence continues at coordinate 14,031 of JAAYIP010000085.1, forward strand.
GGTTTCGCCTTCGGAATGGGCATCGAACGAATCGCCCTCCTCAAATACGGCATCCGCGATATCCGCCTCCTCTTCGAAAACGATGTGCGATTCCTTAAACAGTTCGAACCAACTGTTTAATAAAGCACTGATTATCAATTAAAAAGCACTCTAAGATCAGATTACCTCAACATCGTAACTGATCTTTACGCCTTTTCGGAGGGTTTCGCGCACCCCGCAATAGCGATCCTGTGACAAATCAATTGCTTTACGTAGCTTATCCGGATCCAGGTCCTTGCCGGTAAACTGATACACCAGATGAATGGCTGTGTAGTGCTTGGGATGCTCCTCCGTTAGCGTTCCGATCAACTTGATACTCATCGTTTCTACCTCCTGGCGCATCTTTTTCAGCATGGAAATCACATCCATCGCAGTGCAACCACCCAACGATGCCATCAGTAAAGGCTTCGGGGTCGGACCTAAATCCTGACCGCCAACCTCAGGAACAGCATCCATCATCACACGGAAACCATCAACATTCGCTTCAAAGGCCATATTGCCTTTCCATTCGATTGAAATCTCCTTTTCCATCTTTTTTGGGGTTAAATTATATATATTTGCCCATCGGACAAGACTGACATTTGTCAGGTTTTCGTTCGGTTTGTTTTTTTTTGACCAGTAAGGAGGAGGAATGAAAAACCTTCAGCATGTACCAACCTGCGAAGAGTGCTTAGCTAACGGCCATGAACTGTTCAAGGACCTGACCCCGGAAGAGTTGGAAATTGTCAACAACGGAAAGGGTTGCAGTCTTTACAAAAGAGGTAACATCATCTATCATGAGGGAAACCGGATTAACGGTTTCTATTGTGTCAACCGTGGGATCATCAAGATCTACAAAACTGGCATCGATGGAAAGGAGCAAATTATCCGATTCGCCAAATGGGGCGATATCATCGGGTTCCGCTCAGTGCTTAGCAAAGAACTGGCCTGCACAACAGCCAAAGTTATCGATGATGCTATTCTCTGCTTCATCCCATCTGAGAACCTGTTCTCTCTGGTAAAAAATAATCCGGCGTTTTCTATCCGCCTGATGCAACTAACTTGTAGAGAGTTGGGTGAGTCCAATAACTTCATCACCGATATCGCCCAAAAAACAGTCAGAGAACGCCTGGCCGAAATTCTGCTGCTCTTGATGGAAAACTTTAACCTGGACGACGATAAAGTACTCCAGATTTCCCTCACCCGCGAAGAGTTGGCCAATATGGTCGGCACCGCAACAGAATCAGTGATCCGGCTGTTGAGTGAATTTAAATCTGACCGACTGATCGATTTACATGGACGGAAAATCAGTCTGCTGGATATCCCAGGACTGAAAAAAATCGCTAGCTTTTAGCTGCTAAGAAACCACAAGCCATTCAAAATCATAGCTTTTGTAGTTTCTCGAAACCTAAACTGTCTATGAAAAAAGTAGAGAAATTTTCTTGGATCTATCACTATGGCAGATGGTGGATCCGGTTCAGCTACCGAAATATCTTCTATCGGCGAACAGAAGTTCGCGGCCTCGAAAAATTTAAACCGGACGAGCCAATAATCTTTGCCCCCAATCACCAAAATGCCCTGATGGATGCCCTGGTCTTTGTCACCACCATTAAACAACAACCAGTATTCCTGTCGCGCGCCGACCTTTTTAAGAATAAACGAATCGCAAGAATTCTTAACTTCTTGAAAATGATGCCGGTATATCGAATTCGTGATGGATTTGATACACTAGGAAAAAACCAAGAGGTGTTCGACCGTTGCAGCGAAATCCTCCGCACCGGCCACGCCCTGTGCCTCTTTCCCGAAGGAAACCATAACTCCCAACGATGGTTCAGACCACTCAAAAAAGGCCTTGCCCGCATTGCCTTTGAAGCTGAAGATCAGTCTGATTTTAAACTCCGACTGAAAATCGTCCCCACCGGTATCGATTACTCCAATTACGATAATGTCCGCGGGCGATTAACTATCAGTTATGGCGAACCAATCACCATTACCGACCTGAAAGAACTCTACCGGTCGGAGCCGCAGAAAGCCATGCGAGAACTCAATAATCGGATCAGGAAAAATATTGAGCCACACATGATTGAGATCCCATGGTTAGAGGTGTATGACTCTATCATGGCCCTCCGGCTAATCTATGGCCCACGCTACCGCCAACTGCTAAACCTACCCTCAAAAACTCTTTTCGATAAGTTCGAAGCCGACAAAAAAATGATCCGCCTCCTGGGCGAAAAACGGGAGCAGGATCCGGATAGCATGACCCGCTTAAACGATCAGGTAAACGAATATATGGGGTTACTCAACAAACATAACTACCGCGATCATACCGTGGCACGAGCTCCTTATAACCCCCAGAAAATACTCTGGAACACCCTTTGGCTCGGCCTGGGCTTTCCACTCCACCTGTTTGCCCTAATCACCAATTATCACCTGTTCCGCATTCCACTGTATATCTCACGAAACCTGTTTAAAGACCCCCAATTCCGGGCTACAGCAGCCTATGTGATCAGCATGCTGGTGCTTATGCCCATCTCATATTTCTTAATGACTCTTATTATCGGTTTGATATTCAAGAGTTTCTGGGTTTGGTTCCCGTTCCTGCTCTCGCTGCTGCCAGCCGGAGTGTATATGCTCCATTACATGTTCGAAAACAGGAAATGGCGTTCCAAGATACGGTTTACCTGGTTCACCAGCCGTAAACGCCCGGATGAGCTACGGCTGGCGAAACTCAGGAAAGATATTCTCGAACAGATGGATCACTGGGTTTTACCAACCCTTAACACCTGACGGTCTTTGCCATTTTGTACTGACAACAGGTACAACCCCGGTCTCAGATCGCTGACATCAATCTCTTTTGGGCTGCCCGGATCAAGGGGCTCCTCTATCCGGATGGATTTCACCACCCGGCCATCCAAGCTGATGAGTTCTACGATCGACGGATCGTGGAGATAAACCGATGTGCCCAGTGTCAGGCGCTCAGTGAAAGGATTCGGCCAGGCACTCAGGGTGAAAATCTGCTCCTGCGCCGGGATATCCTCAATACCAGTGAACGTTTCAATCTTAAAGTCCCAGATACCCCTTCCGTACGTGCCGAAACGGGCAGTTTTTAGCGACGGAACATAATCAACCGACCACCAGGTCTGCTGCGGTGCTCCTATTCCGGAAAGATCATACCACTGATCTTCCGACTTCACATACACCCATGGAGCCACCTCTGAAGCAGCAAACAGTAGCGACCCGTCTTCGTTACAGGTCATTTCATAGATCAGCGTATTCGGCAGGCCGTTACTCATGGGTTCGAAAGTCACTCCGCCATCTCTTGACACCCAGACCGAACTACCGGAATAGCCGCTGCCGGCCAGGTAGATCGTGTTAATATCCTTGGGTGAAGGAACTATGGCATTCCCGTAAAAATAGTGTGATCCTGGGCCCCGGTTGGTTGAGGCAGTCCAGGTAGTGCCTCGGTCGCTCGAGACATAAAATACCCCGTGCGAATTGAGCACATAACGGTAATCACGGTTGATCGGCGAATAGGCCATGGATGATATCCAGGCTCCCGTATTGCCACTGAAATCATACTGATGCTCAGTCGGCCTGATCGATCCATTGTTCCACTCCAACATCCATAAATGGTTCCCGGTATTGGTAGTTCCTCCGGCTAACCAGACACGCTTCGGATTGTATGGATCAGCCATCAGCGGAGGCATCCAAAAATGATTATCTCCAGCGAAATCCCACATAGTTAACCCGCCATCACCAGCTGCATCAGGCAAATACATCGCAAATCCCGGATATACGGTCCAAAGACTCACCCCGCCATCACCCGATACAATATGACCGTAGTCGCCACTAATGATCTGTTCAAACTCGGCAATGCCATTGAGCGCACTTAACGACCGCTGAAATCCTTGATCCTGGGCCCCGGCATAGACAATCTCATTTCGGGTACGATGTGTGTAGGTCGAGTAATACTGACTGATATTCAAGTCCTTAAGCGACACATTGGTAACCGTTTTCATCTGATCGCTCGATAGATAAGTTCCACCATCGGTACTGATGTAGGTGATTTCCCGACCATCAGGAGTCTTAAAGAACTCAATTTCAGGAATATCAGCATGAAGCTTACCTACCATATCGCCATAATACTCGCCCCAACCATTGACAGATGTCCAGCTGATGCCACCAAGCTCACTGTAATAGGCCTCAACCCCACCAAATCCGAGCAGTCGGTGATTAGTGGTTGAAACGGTGAAACTATTATCCATGAAAGGTCCTTCATTTGACGAACCTCTTGCTTCCCAAGTTATTCCATCATCCTTCATGCCATAAAACCGGCTGCTGCCCTCGATACGATACATAGCATAGAGACGGTTTTTCCCTTCTGCTGTTGTCCCTGCCAACTGGATCTGTTGAACCTCGCCACTTCCAAAACTGGTAGGCACATCACCCATTTTCACAAATTGTGTACTATCTTCCAGATAATAAACCTGATTTTGGCTGATCATGAAAACGGTATCCTTCCCAAACCGATCGGTCCACAAATCAGACTTGTTGGATTTACTCATCAGCCGGACGATGCGGGTAAAAGAGCTACCCAGATCGGTGGAGCGGAAGAGGTACAAGGCGCTATTCCGGTATCCAAGGATGTAGATCGTACCATCTGCCTGACTCACAGCTCTCAGCTGGTCATACTGAGCATAACCTTCCAGGCCAATCGCTGTTTTCCAGGTGGTACCCATATCATCGGTATAGTGCATTTGCATCCGCCTATTGGCCACCAGGATACGGGTTCCACCCTGATCATTTGGAAATACCCGTAAAAACTGAATATTATCGATCCGATAGGGATCTGACAGGGAGACCCAGTCGCGCCCGTCCGGTGTCGCTGTCCAAATTTGCCCGCCGTCCGAAGCAACATACAGTCTTTCGTTTTCAAAATCGATATCAGAGCAGTGTGTCCGGCCAGCCAGGTTTTTACTTCCTTTTTCCAACCATCGACCTGTCAACACTCCGTCAGCGATCGACTCGAGTGCACCGCTTTTCAGTCCGGCAGCACGAGCTTGCTGCAGTGCAGGCAAACGTTTTTGATACAGCTCTAATCGAGTCTGTTTATCCATTTCGCGCCAGTCGACTCCCGGAGCCGTTAGGTGCATTTGTTCAATCCACTCTTCTCTAAGATGCTTTTTTTCAGGATCTTCAGAGATTTTGTCTTCAATGGGCTCAGGCATAATTTTACCCGGCACGGTTAAGATCATCGCCAGGATGAGTGCTACAACCGGCAAGGCTATGCCCGGTATGAGCCAATACCTTTTCATTTTTAAAACCTTTTTAAAATTAAAACAACCTTGTCTGGGCCGACCCGCTGATCTTCCCGAGGTGAAGATACGCCTTTTCTGTGGCTTCTCGGCCACGGGGTGTCCTTTTCAAATAACCTTCCTGGATCAGGAAAGGCTCATAAACCTCCTCAATGGTGCCGGGTTCCTCGCCTACCGATACCGCAATAGTGGACAAACCAACGGGCCCGCCACTGAATTTATCTACAATAGCTGAGAGAATCCGATTATCCATCTCATCGAGACCGTTCATATCAATATTCAACGCCGAAAGAGCATGCCTGGTAATATCCAGTCCGATATTCCCGTCACCGATCACCTGAGCGAAATCACGCACCCGCCGAAGCAGTGCATTTGCGATCCTTGGAGTTCCGCGACTGCGCATGGCAATTTCTGCCGCGGCTTCATCAGTAATGGATACGCTCAAAATTCGGGCCGACCGACGAACGATCGTATTCAGGATTTCTTTATTGTAATACTCTAAGTAACAGGTAATTCCAAATCGGGCTCGTAACGGACTGGTTAACAAACCCGATCGCGTGGTTGCCCCAATCAAAGTAAACGGACTCAGATCGATCTGGATAGAGCGCGCTCCCGGTCCGCGGTCAATCATGATATCTATACGATAATCCTCCATGGCAGAATAGAGATACTCTTCCACCACAGGACTCAATCGGTGAATCTCATCAATAAAAAGCACATCGCCCTGTTCGAGCGACGTCAGCAGCCCTGCTAAATCCCCCGGCTTATCAAGTACCGGGCCGGAAGTCATCTTCATACCAACATTCAGCTCTTTTGCAATGATATGAGAAAGTGTGGTTTTACCTAAACCCGGAGGTCCATGCAAAAGAACATGATCGAGGGCATCTCCGCGCATCATAGCAGCTCTAACAAAGATCTTCAGATTATCCACGACCTTCTCCTGACCCGCAAAATCGCGAAATTGCACTGGCCTGAGCCTGTTTTCAAACTCCCGTTCCGACTGCTCAGATGCTTCTCCCCTGATGTTAATTGGCTCTGGCATAAATCTTTAATCTATTTCTAAGCTTTTAATCTACCTCAAGATTAACCTTGATCCCGTCAACCCGAATTAGCTTATCATTGCTGTAAACATACGAAATCACCACGTTACCTTCCGTATCAAAAACCCACCAGCTCTTTTCCCGCGAGCCAACCCGGTAATACTGTTCCTCCTTAATTTTTCCATTCTCATGATAATATCGATGCCGGCCATTGGGAATGCCCTGTACATAATCGCCCTCAAACTTAAGAGTACCGTCGATATAGTAGTGCCGCCAAGTTCCCTGACGTAAGCCAGCCCGATAAACGCCCTTCTCAATCTGTTCACCAACCTTCAAAAACCATTCACCCTCCTCTAATCCATCGATAAAATCTCCTCGCGCAATCTCTTCTCCATTACGGTCATACTCAACTGATAAGCCATCTTCCCGACCCATCAGATAATTTTCTTCCCTCCTGATCTGCCCACCACGATAATACCAAGTCCATAAGCCATCCTCTAATCCGTTGCGGTAAGAACCAGTCTGCTCAAGTTCCCCATCAGGATAATAAAACTTCCAAACCCCGCTGCGCTTATCATTTTTATAGTTTCCTTCCAACCGCACCTGTCCACCGGAATAAAAAAACTGCCAAAACTCCTCCTTGTTTCCTTTGTCGGTAGTTACCCCCGTTGAAATCACCTGACCGCTGTTGTCGTACTCATCAACCTTAACCTGAGATTTCTCCCTGAGATATTCGCGGTGAATCCCGACCGGAACGTTGTTGATAAAGCTGCCACTGGCAATCAAGTTGCCATCCTCATCGTACTGATTCCTCACTTCAGCCTGGATTTCATCCGCGATTCCCTCCTCGATCAGCTGGCCATTTTCATAAAAACGGCTCGATAACAGCTTCCCCGACTGGCTATACTCTCTGGAATACCCGTTGAGAAGATCATTTTTATAGTGAGATTCTGATTTAATATTGTCATTATCAAATTATTCCCGCCACACTCCTTGCTTACGCCCCTGTGAATCCTTCTGATTGATGTACTCCCGATCAATTAAAAAATCGTTGTGATATCGGTAAATCACCTGCACCAACCTATTCTCATACTCCCGCGTCAGTCCATGCTTCTTTCCATCACGATACCGAACCAATCGCTCCAGCTCACCATCCTTGTCATAATAATACGACAATCCTTGGCGGATGTTATCCAGGTATAACTCCTTGAATACCGGAATTTTATTCTGATAACGGTTGTGATATCCACTCTTTTTTCCGTTCAGGTAGCTGATCTCATCCGTGAGGTTTCCCTCCTCATCATAAAAGTTCCAGATCGAATCCAGCTCAAAGTTGGTTCTGATCCCTTCTGATTTAACTTTGCCGTTGACATGATAAGAGATCCATCGGCCATCAGGTTTACCATCCCGGATCATCCCCTCGCTCGATACCTGCCCATTCCCGTACATAAAGCGCTGATATCCATCAGATAGCTTCTCTTGGGAATATAAAGTATTGGAAATCAGTAATAAAACAAAAACTATAGTTCGGAGGTGATTCATGAATTGTTCTTTTCAACCGCTATTAAAATATATACTAGTTATTTGTAAATATATTTGATGATGTTATTAGCCTGTTGAAACTGTTGATAAAAAGGTTATCAAGAATAAAGCCAAAAAAACCCCGACTTATCAAACGGTTTTCAACAGGGTAAAGGTACTTAATAACTTATTAAAGAAAGATGTGGCGAGGTAATTAACAGGCTGTGGAAAACGATGACCGGATTAGGGTCGATTTGTTAACAGTGGAAAAAGTGGTTGATTTGTTTTGATCAAGAATGAAAAAATGTGCTTGCAAAATTTGAACAGATTTTTATACCAGATGGCCAAGGAACTTTGCAAGAGAATTTGACAACATTTTTTCAGTAATGAATGAACAGGTTTGTTAATAAAGAGGAGAAAAAAAGTGGAAAAAAAGCGTGCGAATTTGATCGGTTTGGCATCAGACCATGCCGGGTATGAAATGAAGGAAGCGTTGATTAAGTGGTTGAAAGAGAGTAATTTACAGGTAATCGATTTTGGATGTAACAATTCGGAATCGTGTGATTATCCGGACTTTGCGCATCCGTTGGCGCGGTCGGTTGCAGATGGTGCTTGTGTGTTTGGGATCTCACTTTGTGGAAGTGGAAATGGAATCAACATGGTAGTGAACAAGTATCCGGGGATTCGTTCGGC
>JAAYIP010000086.1 GCA_012523435.1 Bacteroidales bacterium
AATATTCCCAGGCGATCAAATCGAACCTGTTCGACAAAAGCCCGGAGTTCTTCAAAATCGCGATCGGTTTCTCCTGGATGTCCTACGAGAAGGGTTGTTCGCAAGGAGAGGTTAGGAATCTCCTCTCATAACTGTTGAATCAGGCTCTGCGTCCGCTCTTTGGAAATACCCCGCTTCATCTTTCTCAACATCCGGTTGCTGATGTGTTGTACCGGGATATCCAGATAGTTACAGATCTTCTCAGAACTTGCTATCTTCTTGATTAATTGAGAATTTACATCATTCGGATAAGCATAATGAAGTCGGATCCATTCAATTCCGGTGATCTCTTCAAGCTGATTGAGTAGCGGCAGAAGCATGGATTTACGGTAGCGATCCCGACCGTAGTAAGAAAGGTCTTGAGCAATCAGGATTAATTCACGCACTCCCTTAGATGCGAGAAATTTGGCCTCAGAAACCAGGTCTTCAATCGATCGGGAGACATATTTTCCCCGGATAGCCGGGATAGCGCAGAAGGCGCAGTTACGATTGCAACCTTCCGATATTTTTAGGTAACCGTACTTCCGTGGGGTTGGATGGATCCGCTGGTTAAGGAGTTCCGGGTTGAATTCGGTACCTAGTGATTTAAGCAATCCGGCCAGCTCATCCACTCCAAACCAGTCGTCAACTTCAGGTAACTCGGTCTGTAGGTCCTGCCTATATCGTTGGACCAAGCAACCCATCGCAATAATTTTCTTAATCCTGCCGGCATTTCTTGCTTCGATTGCTTCTAGAAGCACATTGATAGATTCCTCCTTCGCGTCATGGATAAAGCCACAGGTATTAACGATGAGCAGATCGGCATTCACCCGTGCTGGGTCTATTCTAAGCTGATGACCCCTGGCTATCAGTTGAGTCATCAGGGATTCTGAATCCACCAAGTTCTTTGAACAGCCAAGATTGATGATATCAATTCGCAAAGCAGGAGGAGTTAATGATTGTGAAGATACTAGATATCAAATGATTATGCTTCTCCGAAGAGTGAATCTACAAAAGCAGTTTTGTTGAACAGTTGCAGGTCCTGGATTTTTTCTCCGATGCCGATATAGCGAACCGGTATTTTAAACTGATCGCTGATTCCGATGACTACGCCACCTTTGGCGGTACCATCCAGTTTGGTTAGGGCCAAGGCGGTAACTTCGGTTGCGGCGGTAAACTGGCGGGCTTGTTCAAAGGCATTTTGACCGGTTGATCCATCCAGAACCAGTAGGACCTCTTGGGGAGCATCTGGCACCAGTTTTTTCATCACATTGCGGATTTTGGTCAGTTCGTTCATCAGCCCAATTTTATTATGGAGTCGACCGGCAGTATCGATGATGACCACATCCGCATTTTGGGAGAGGGCAGATCGCAGCGTATCAAATGCCACAGAGGCTGGGTCGGAGCCCATTTTCTGCTTTACCAGCGGCACATCAGCCCGTTGTGCCCAGATCTCCAGCTGCTCGATAGCTGCCGCGCGGAACGTATCAGCGGCACCAAGAACAACTTTCTGACCCTTTTCGCGGTATTGGTAGGCCAGTTTTCCGATGGTAGTGGTTTTACCCACTCCATTGACCCCGACCACCATGATCACGTAGGGCACTCCTCCTTCGGTTGAAGGAAGTTCCAGCAGGTCAGCCGTGTTATTTTCGGCCAGCAGACTGGCAATCTCCTCCCGCAAGATCTTATTTAGCTCCTCTGTTCCGAAATACTTATCGCGTGAAACACGCTTCTCGATCCGTTCGATAATTCTTAGGGTAGTTTGAACTCCCACATCCGATGAGATCAGGACCTCTTCGAGGTTATCCAGCACCTCGTCGTCCACCTTCGATTTACCCGCAACAATTCGGGTTAACTTCTTCAGAACGCTCTCTTTCGTCTTGGCCAATCCCTGATCAAGACTCTTTTTCTTCTCGTCGCTGAACCAGCTAAATATTCCCATAACCAGATGTTTAAAAAAACAAAAAGCTCCCTTCACCCTGTGAAGAAAGCCTTTTAACTCTTAAGTGACAGGATCCTTACTTATTTTTTCAGAAAATCCTTGACGTGGTCGTTATGGACAACCATTTCTTTAAAGCTATAGGCACCTGTTTTTGGTGATTTAACCATCTTAATCACTTTGGCATAGTGCCTGCCTTTTCCGTCTTGCAGTTTAGCAACTACTCTCTTTGCCATAACTTAAATTATTTAATTTCCCGATGAACGGTGACTTTCTTCAGAATTGGATTATACTTCTTTTGCTCCATACGATCCGGAGTATTTTTCCGGTTCTTAGTGGTGATGTATCGCGAGGTTCCCGGCTGCCCGCTGCTCTTGTGCTCGGTGCACTCCAGAATAACCTGAACCCGGTTGCCTTTACCTTTCTTTGCCATGGTCGGTATTAATATTTGTTGATGTAACCTTTTGCTTTAGCCTCTTTCAGACAGGCGGACAAGCCCTTTTTGTCAATTGTCCGCATGCCGGCTGCCGAAACTTTCAAAACAATCCATCTGTCCTCCTCGGGAAGATAAAACCTGCGCGTAAAAAGGTTTGGATAAAAACGGCGCTTGACCCTCCGATTTGAATGGGAAACATGGTTCCCAACCATCATGGTCTTTCCGGTTATTTGACACAATTTTGACATGCTCTCTTAATTTTGGACTGCAAAATACGTGATTTTAATTCAATTAATCAAGCCCTGATCCTAAAAAATCAGTCTATCTTTTTAACCTGGTCCTGTTAGCATTTTCCGATTCAGCCTCTTGCATCCTTCAAAATGCTTAGTCGCAGGAGGTTCAAACCCGCCAAAGCAGCTTTATGAATGGTTCGTTCACGGTGCTCACCCATCTGATAACAAGCACTTTTCACGCCATCGTCACTAGCCACTCCGATCCAGGTGGTACCTACGGGTTTATCGGTTGTTCCTCCTGCTGGACCGGCTATCCCAGAGATCGCCACGGCATAATCACCCGCAAAAATATCACGAATATTGGTTGCCATTCTTTCGACCACTTCGCAACTAACGGCTCCGTGAGCCTGAATCATCTCTCCTGGAACCTTCAGAAACGTTGTTTTTATCTCATTAGCATAGGCTACGATGCTCCCTTTATAGTAGTCGGAGCTACCGGGAACCCGGGTAATCAGACTGGCTAAAGTTCCACCGGTACAACTCTCCGCTGTGGCAACCGTCTGCTTACGCTCTCGCAACAGAACACCCACCACCTCTTCTAGTGTCAGGTCATCATAACCGAAAACCGCCTCCGGTATAATCGTAACTAATTGATCAGCAAGGTTATTGATTAATTGACGTAACTTCATTTGATTCTCGCCGCTAACCGATAGGCGCAATTTGACTATTCCGGGAGATGGTAAATAGGCCAACGAAACTCCTTCAGGTAGTGATAATTCCCAATCGGCAATGCTCGCAGCCAGTTTGGATTCGGGAATCCCGGTGGTCATGATCGTTTTTCGGACGATAGCAGGGACCTTAAACGCACTCAGGAGGGCAGGGATCACCTGTTCATCCATCATCACTTTCATCTCGTAGGGCACTCCGGGCATGGAGACTATCACCTGTTGATCCTTCTCAAACCACATTCCAGGTGCTGTACCGTTAGCATTCCGGATAACCCGGCAATTGTTCGGTACCAGTGCCTGATCCAGATTCAGGTCGATCATTGGCACATTTCGTGAAGCCAACAATTTCAGGATATCCTGGGTAACTTGATCATCTCTGACCAGGGTTGAACCAAAGAATTGGGCAAGTGTATTCTTGGTCAGGTCGTCGCGGGTAGGCCCAAGACCACCAGTAATCAGTACAATATCAGCTCTTTGCAAGGCTTCTTCCAATGAAGCGGCAATTTCAGTAGGATCATCGGAAATCACTATTGCCCGTTTTACTGGAATCCCCGCTTCAGACATTCGCTGACCGATCCAGGCTGAGTTCGTGTTGACGGTCTGACCGATCAGGATTTCATCCCCAATGGCGATGATCTCAGCTATAGGATTCGTTTTATTCATAGGCCCATCTGTTTGTCAAGCTCCTTCTCTTTCTGCAGCCTGGCTTGGATTTTCTCGCGGTATTCAGTGATCAGGTATTTGGGCATGCCCAAGGATTCTGCTCGGTCGATCCAGGCCAATGCCAAATCAGTTCGACCAGCCATCTCACAGGTAACAGCCATATTATAGGAGGCTTTTGCTGACTGTACTTTTGATTTTGAATCGGCCAATACTTCCCAGATCGTTGCTGCTTTCTCCCAATCTCCTTTCCTCATGAATTCCCCGCCATCGTAAAAAAGGCCCTGCCCGTAAGGGAAGTAAAGCCGGTCGAGGTCGGTCCAGTAGGGAGCCAATTTTTTAGCTGCCTTTTCTCCAGCGGTATAATTCCCTCTCAATCTTAACGCTTTAACAACAGGGCTGGCATAGCCAGCATCTTCCGGACTGATATCCGAATTGAGGGTATCCGAAA
>JAAYIP010000008.1 GCA_012523435.1 Bacteroidales bacterium
TCACCCGCCTCCTCCGATCCTTGAATTCTTTCTTGGAGGCGAAGCACAATAGGACAGGTGGCATCGAGGATTTCGTTGCCATTTTTGCGGAGCAGCTCATAGGTTTCAGGGGGCTCACCATGCGCACGAATCAGCACCTTACTATTGTGAATAGCTGGCAGTTGCGAATGTTGGATGGTGATCATCCCCTTAGATTCGAGGCGCTTAACCTCCTCATCATTATGGACAATCTGCCCCAAGCAAAACAGTTTACCTTCGGCTTCCAGGATCTCCTCTGCCCGGGTGATAGCACGCACCACGCCGAAACAAAAACCGGAGCGTATATCAATTTCAACTTTGAGATTCAAACTCATGCGAACAATTTTCGGGTAAAGATAAAAAAGAGCCGCCAAACCTATGTTTACCGTTTTTTTTCTATTTTTGCACCCACATTGTCCTGTGGTGTAACTGGCAACACGTCTGACTCTGGATCAGAAGAGTCCAGGTTCGAGCCCTGGCAGGACAACAACACAAGAAATGCCTGTTGAAGGGCGAGAAGTCTATCCCGATGAGCTAGCGAATCGGGAAGCCCTGGCAGGACAACACTCCCCTGGTGACTGGCTCTAGCCGGTCACTTTTTTATTAGGATAATCTGGATTCCCTCCACAAAGTCACCATCCACCATCGGCTTGATTTCGAAGCGATAAGGTCCGTCAAGCTGCTCAGCATCGAGGAAGTCGAGCTGAATGGGATCCACCTGAATCGTGTATTGGCCCGGAGCTAGATCCATCACGTAGAAATCGCCACTGGAGAAGGTTTTCACCACTTCCGGATCATCCCCACCCTCTTTCAGCACCTGCAGACGTAAACCACCCAGCCCCTTGAGCAGACCTTCCTGCTCCAGAGAAACGATCCCCTCGGCAACACCCGTGCGGTAGAACGGAATCTCAATCCGCTTGTACTGGTTAGGATCCGCCACAAAGGAGAACTTATCCAGCGCCGGTGCCAGCATCGGGTTCTTGATCTGATTACGGTTGACCTCCATATTATATCGGAAATAGCTCTGTAACTGAGTAATACGTATAACACTGTCGCGATCCACCTGAATCGTGGCCGACTGATCCAACCGGACAGCTTTGTACGGCAGCCGCTCCTCACCCTTGTCCCATTTGCCGTTGACATTGTCATCCACAAACAGTAGGACCGAAACAGCAGCGCGCCCCACCTGATCGAGATTGGTAGTGCTAAACCGGCGACTCTTGTAATCATAACCCACACTTCCCCGGAAGCTCTGGTAAAGCGATAGTTCGCCCGTGCGGTAGGAGGCCCGACTGTTAGACCGGATCCGCTCAAGGTTCACCGATAAACCCATCTGCACATACGGCGTTTTGGCGATGGGCAGATAACTTCCCGACAGAGTCAGATAGCCCGATTTAAACACCGATTTGGAGAGTTGCAAGCTGAACTCCTCAAAAGCCTGATCGTACAAGCTATAGCTAGCCTGCCCACGGAGGTAAATCCCACGAAAGATCCCTGGAATCTTTTTCGAGTTGGGGACTGAATAGGTAATCACCTCACTCAAAGCACCTTGACCGCGACTAACCGTTCCGTTGGTCAGCACCAGATTATCGCGGTAATTGGTGTTAAAATTGATTTTCCCGATCCGGAAATTCAGGTCGGCCCGATATCCGGCAGCGGTATGAGTGCCATAATTGATGTAATCTCCGGAGATGCGGAACCCAAACTTCAGTTTTTTAAAATCTACAGGCAGATAGAAGCCAGCCGTAA